>JARRJC010000004.1 GCA_037379885.1 Limibacillus sp. | reverse complement strand
GGTGAAACGCAAGTGAGAGCCAGCGAATCCAGCCTCGCCCTAGGCCCCATAGCGTTGGCGGCGAGCGGCGGTCGAGCGGCGGATAGCTGCTAAGTCTGGTGGCCGCGCCCGGACTCGAACCGGGACGCCCCTTTCGGAGCTGCAGATTTTAAGTCTGCTGTGTCTACCAATTCCACCACGCGGCCTGACCCTTTCGGGTGGGGTTTCCCTATAGCGCGTCCGGGGGCGGTTCGTCACCTTTCCTCCTGGCGTCTTCTTTGGCATAGAAGAGTGAGGTTTTCAGAAAACGTCGGGAGCGCGTCATGGGCGAGCGGATGAAGGATCGGGTCTGTCTGGTGATCGGGGCGGGCTCCTCGGGTCCCGGGTGGGGCAACGGCAAGGCGGCGGCGGCGCTCTATGCGCGCGAGGGCGGCAAGGTCTTCTGCGTCGACCTGAAGCCCGAGGCCGCCGAGGAGACGGTCTCCGTCATCCGGGAGGAGGGCGGCGAGGCCCAGGCCCACGCCGCCGACGTCTCCGACCCCAAGGCGGTGGAGGCCCTGGTGGCCGAGTGCCGGGACCGCTACGGGCGCATCGACGTGCTGCACAACAATGTCGGCATCCTGGAGACGCGGCCCATCGCCGAGCTGCCGGTGGAGGCCTGGGACCGGGTCATGGACGTGAACCTCAAGTCCTTCTTCCTGACCTGCAAGGCGGTGCTGCCGGTCATGGAGGCGCAAGGCAAGGGCGCCATCGTCAACATCTCCTCGGTCGCGGCGATCCGCTACACCGGCGTCGACTACATCACCTACTACACCACCAAGGGCGCCATCCTGCCCTTCACGCGGGGCATCGCGCTGGAGTACGCGGCCAGGGGTATCCGCGCCAACTGCGTGCTGCCGGGCCTGATGAACACGCCGATGATCGTCGAGCCGCTGAAGGGCATCTACGGCGAGGGCGATATCGAGAAGATGATCGCCGTGCGCGACGCCCAGTGCCCGACCGGCAAGATGGGCGACGCCTGGGACGTGGCCCATGCCGCGCTCTTCCTCGCCTCGGACGAAGCGAAGTACGTGACCGGCACGGAACTGGTGGTGGATGGCGGCCTGTCGGCCAAGTTCGCCTAGGCCAGCGGCAGGCCCAGCGCCTTCAGGTCGGCGCGCAGCTTGTCCGCGCCGGTGAAGACCAGACCCGTCAGGCCCATGGCCTCGGCCGCCGCCACGTTGCGCGGGCCGTCGTCGATGAAGGCGAGGGCGCCGGCGGGCAGGCCCGAGCGCTCGATCATCAGGCGGTAGATCGCCGGTTCGGGCTTAACCACGCCGACCTCGCCGGAGACGATCCGGGCATCGAACCACTGAAGGAAGTCAAAGCGCTCCAGCGCCACCGGGAAGGTTTCCGCCGACCAGTTGGTGAGCGCGAATACCGGCAGGCCCGCCGCCTTCAGCTCCTTCAGGATCGCAACGGAGCCCTCGATCGCGCCGCCCATGGTCTCTTCCCAGCGGCGGTGGTAGGCCTCGATCTGCGCGCGCCGGTCGGGGTGGCGCGCGCAGGCCTCCTCGATGCCCTCGGCCCAGGGGCGGCCCCGGTCCTGCTCCAGGTTCCAGTCCTTGTGGCAGACCTCGGTCAGGAACCAGGTCATCTCCGCCTCGTCGGCGAAGAGCTTGCGGTAGAGGCGGCGCGGGTTCCACTCGATCAGGACATTGCCCAGGTCGAAGACCACGCCCCGGATGGCGGCGTCAGGCCGTGTGGCGGGGTCAGGCCGGGTGGTGGCGTCAGGCACGAACCCGCTCCAGCAGCCGGTCCAGGAAACGCTCGCAGGCGGCGAGCTGTTCGATCTCCACGAACTCGTCGGGCTTGTGCGCCTGCTCGATGGAGCCGGGCCCGCAGACCACGCAGGAGATGCCGGCCTCGCTGAACAGCCCGGCCTCGGTCCCGAAGGCGACCTTCGCCGTGTCGTTGGCGCCGGTCAGGGACTTGGCCAGCTCGACCACCTCGGCATCCGGCGGCGTGTCGAGGGCGGGGAAGGCGGAGATCTTCTCAAAGGAGAAACCGGTGCCGGGAACGCGGGCCTGCATCTCGGCCTCCATCTCGGCGGCGCGCGCCTTGACCCGCTCGAACAGAACTTCCGGGTCCTCGCCGGGCAGGCTGCGGAACTCGAAGTCGAAGTAGCAGTCGCGCGGCACGATGTTGAGCGCCTGGCCGCCGTGGATGATGCCGGTGTGGACCGTGGTGTGGGGCACGTCGAAGGCGGGATCGAAGGGGCCCTGCCGCGCCTTCTCCTCGGCCAGATCGGCCAGGAAGGAGACCAGCCGCGCGGCCTGCTGCACCGCGTTGACGGCAAAGGGCGCGAGGGAGGAGTGCGCCTCCGAGCCGGTCACCTGACAGCGCTGGGACAGCTTGCCCTTGTGCGCGGTGATGACCTGCATGGAGGTGGGCTCGCCGATGATCGCAAGACGCGGGCGGACCGGCTGGGCCTTCAGGAACTCCAGCAGCGGGCGAACGCCCAGGCAGCCGACCTCCTCGTCATAGGAAAAACAGAGGTGCAGCGGCGTTTGCAGCTCGCGCTCCAGAAAGGCCGGGAGCCTAGCCAGGACCAGGGCGATGAAGCCCTTCATGTCGCTGGTGCCGCGCCCGTAGAGCTTGCCGTCGCGCTCGATGACCTTCCAGGGGTCGCTGGCCCAGTCCTGTCCGTCGATGGGCACCACGTCGGTGTGGCCGGAAAGGGCGATGCCGGGCCGGTCCTTCGGCCCGATGGTGGCGTAGAGGTTCGCCTTGGAGCGTTCCTCGTTGTAGACCAGCTCCGCCTCGACGCCGAGACCGGCCAGATAGCCCTTCACGTCCTCTATCAGCTCCAGGTTGGAGTTGCGGCTCGTGGTGTCGAAGCCGATCAGCCGCTCGACCCAGGCGCGGCCGTCCGCGCTGAGGGTGGAGGACTCTTCAAGGGGTGCGTCGCTCAAGGCTGACTCCTGTTCTCGGGCGGCGGGGTCTGGTCGTTCGGGCTGGCGCCGCTGCCCACCGGGCGGTTGCGGGCTTCCTCCAGGATCCACTCCCGGAAGGCCTTCACCCTGGGCAACTGAAGATTGGCCGGCGGGATCGCCAAGTAATAGGAGTACTGCGAGGCGATTTCCAGATCAAAGGGCTTCACCAGACGGCCGGCGGCAAGGTCCAGCTCGGCGATGGAATAGCGGCAGAGGCCGACCCCCTGTCCCTCCACCGCGGCCTGCACCATCATGGCCGAATCGCTGTAGGCGTAGCCGGAGGAGGGGTCCAGGTCCCTGATCCCGGCGGCGCGCAGCCACATGCGCCAATCCGGCATGCCCGGCACGTTGGGGGCGTCGTCGCTCAAGAGCACATGGTGGCGCAGGTCGGCCGGATGCTTCAGCGGATGACCGCTCTTCTCCACCAGTTGCGGGCTGCACATGGGAAAGCAGACGTCGCCCATCAGGTAGTCGCAGATCAATCCCTGATACTGCCCCTTGCCGTAGCGGATGCCGATGTCGATCCCGTCGCGCGCGAAGTCCACCAAGGTGTCCGAGGTGTGGATCAGGATATCGATGCCCGGATTGCGCTCCCGGAAGCGGGGCAGGCGCGGCATGAGCCATTTGGCGGCCAGGGAGTTCAGCGAGGAGATCCGCAAAGGCCCCTCCTGACTTCGCAAGGTGACGCGGTCGGTCGCCAGGGCGATGGCGTCGAAGGCCTCGCGCAGCGCCGGCAGATAGGCCTGACCCGCATCGGTCAGCAGCAGGGAGCGGTTGCCGCGCTTGAAGAGCTGGAGCCCCAGACGTTCCTCCAGCGCTTTCACCTGGTGGCTGACGGCGGCCTGCGTGACGTTCAACTCCTCCGCCGCCTTGGTGAAGGAGAGGTGGCGCGCGGCGGCCTCGAAGGCGCGCAGTCCGTTCAGGGAGGGCAGGCGTCGGGCCATGTCTTGTCCATAAGAAAAACTAATCCGAATGATGAAATAACATCGTTTGTTCCTTTTGTCATCATCGGCCAAATTCATACCCGTAAGCAGGCTTTAGGCGCCGATCCCGGAAATGGGTCCAGGGGAAGGCGCTTCTAAAGCAAGAGTTAGGAGAATTTAGCCATGACCAGCTTGTACAAGGACGTTTCCGCCAGCCGTTGCGAGGCTGCCAGCCAGAAGACCGCCGGTTTCATCGCCGAGCTGCCGAGCAGCCTTCTGGCCCAGATCAAGAGCGCCTTGGTCCTGCTCACGGTCTGGCAGCAGCGTTACGAGATGCGCCGTCATCTCCGCACCCTGGACGACCGCCTGCTCGCCGATATGGGCATGAGCGAGGTTGCTCGCCGCCTGGAGGTCTCCAAGCCTTTCTGGAGGGAGTGAGCCCACCCGTCTTCCCTGTCCGGGGAGGGTCTCTGACCTCTGGAGAAGCATCCGCCCTCCCCAGGGCCCTTGCGGCGCCGGATTCCCCCCGGCGCCGCTTTCTTTTTCTGAGGCTTTAGGGGAGGAACTGTTCGCGCAGGATGCGCTCTTCCAGATTGTGTTCGGGGTCGAACAGCAGCTCCACGGTCTCCTTGCGGTCCTCATAGATCTCGACCGAGGCGACATCGCGGACCTCTGTGTAGTCCGCCGTCGCGGAGACCGGCCGTTTCTTTGCCTCCAGGATATCGAAGCGCACAGCCGCCTTATGCGGCAGCAGCGCGCCGCGCCAGCGCCGCGGCCTGAAAGCGGAGATCGGCGTCATAGCGAGAAGCGGCGTGCCGATCGGAATGATCGGCCCGTGCGCCGAGAGGTTGTAGGCCGTGCTGCCGGCCGGTGTGGAGAGCAGGATGCCGTCGCAGATCAGGTCGTCCAGGCGCTGCACGCCATCGACAAAGATGCGGATCTTGGCGGCCTGACGGCTTTCGCGCAGCAACGAGACCTCGTTGATCGCGAGCGCGTCCACCGACTGTCCGCCGATCGTGGTGGCGTGCATGCGCAGCGGGTGCAGCTTGACCTGTTCGGCGGTGGCGAGGCGCTCTTCCAGGTTCTCCTCATCGTAGCCGTTCATCAGGAAACCGACCGTGCCGCGGTTCATGCCATAGACGGCCTTGCCGCTGCCCAGATGCTCGTGCGCCGTCTCCAGCATGAAGCCGTCGCCGCCCAGGGCGACGATCACATCCGCGTCCTTGGGTGCAACGCTGCCGTAGCGGTGGCTTAAGCGGACCTTGGCTTCCTGGGCTTCATCGCTGTCGGCGGCGACGATGGCGAACTTCATGGTCTGGACCTGCGCTTCCTGCCTTTTCGGCCCGGACGCGCGTCCAGGCCCTTCGCCGGCGAGTATAGCCGCCGCGGCGGCAAACGCCACCGGCCCTGAACGCGCTTTCTGCACGCGACTGCGCCATGCCGAAATCGCTGGACCTGAAGGTTCAGCCATTCACAATCGGCATGAGACAGGAAAGCGCGCTTCTGCGCATAGTCCTGCCTCTCCGCCCGGCCCTTTTGGCCCGGCAGGGAAACCAACGAGGGAACGCTGGCCGCCGTCATGACCGCCGCCGCCAAGACCAAGAGGAAAGAAGACGCCGCGAGGGAACCTGGCGGGGCGGGTCTTCTGCTGCGCCCGGCGCGCGCGGGCGACATCGACGCTCTCTTGGCGTTGGAGGCCGGAGCTTTCCCCGGCGACCGCCTGTCGCGCCGCTCCTTCCAGCGTCTCCTGAAGCGGGGGCACGCGCTTTTCCGCGTGGCCGAGCAGGACGGCAGGGTGCTGGGCTACGGCCTGGTCCTACTGCGCGGCCGCTCGCTGCTGGCGCGGCTCTATTCCCTTGCCGTCGCCGAAGAGGCGCGGGGACTTGGAATCGCCCGGCTGTTGATCGCCGAGCTGGAGGAGGCCGCGCGCGAGGAGGACCGAGCCTATCTGCGGCTGGAGGTGAGGCGCGACAACGAGGCGGCCCTCGCGCTCTACCGTTCCGCCGGATACCGCGAGTTCGGCATCAAGGCCGACTACTATGAGGATCACGCCGACGCGGTTCTTATGGAAAAGCGTCTGGCCGAGGAGGCTCGGGGCGCCAGTCCGCCGCGCGCGCCTTTCTATGAACAGCGGCTGGAGTTCACCTGCGGGCCCGCCGCCCTGCTGATGGCCATGGCCGCGCTCGACTCCAAGATGAAGCCGAGCCCGACCGAAGAGCTGCGCATCTGGCGCGAGGCGACCCTGATCTTCATGACCTCCGGGCATGGCGGTTGCGGTCCCTACGGCCTGGCGCTGGCGGCCCGGCGGCGCGGGTTCGACGCGGAAATCCTGGTCACCGACCCCGGTCTGCTGTTCCTGCAATCGGTGCGCAGCGAGAGCAAGCGCGAGGCCATGCGGCTCGTGCAGCAGGACTTTCAGCGCGAGGTGAAGGCGGCGCGCATCCCGGTGCGCCACCGCCGTCTCTCGCTGTCCGGCCTGCGCAGCCTGCTGGATGAGGGCGCGGCCCCGCTGCTGCTGGTGAGCAGCTACCGGATCTGGGGCGAGAAGGTGCCCCATTGGGTGCTAGTGACCGGCTACCACGGCGACACTTTTTTCCTGCACGATCCCTTCGTCGACCGGAAGGAACGGCGCGGGCGCCTTGAATCCGCGAACATGCCTGTCACCGCGGCGGAGCTGGACCGCATGGCGCGTTATGGCGCCGAGCGCCTCTCCAGCGCCGTGGTGCTTCGCAAGAAGGAGACCTGAAGACCCCATGCCCAGTCATCTGATCGTCGTCGAGCAGGAAGCCGACAAGGAATGGGCCCAGGCGACGGGCAATGCGGTCACCATGCGCGAGTACGTGACCGATCCCAGCCGCTACAACCAGCGCAACCAGCGCGTCGTCAATCTGTCCGGCGATCTGGGTTACATGGACTTGGGCTACTACGTCTCCCTCTTGGCCGAGGCGCGCGGACAGAAGGTGGTCCCGACCGTGGCGACGATCCTGGGGCTTTCGCGCAAGACGCTCTACAGCGTGGAGCTGCCCGACATGAACGCAGCGCTGCGGGAGTGCATCGAGAAGCTGCCGCAAGCCCCACGCAGCGATTTCTCCCTGGTGATCTCCTTCGGAGAGCCGCTGGACGGGCGGTTCAGATCCTTTGCCCGCGCGCTCTTCGACCGCTTCCGCTGTCCGCTGCTGCGGGTGACGGCGGTCAAGGAAGAGCGCTGGCGCATCTCCCATCTCCAGCCGCTCTCGGTGGGGGCGCTGAGCCCGGAGGAGTTCGACTTCTTCACAGGTAGCCTGGAGCGGCACACCCGGGCCGAGTGGCGCCAGCCCAAGGCCCGCCAGCAGCCGCGCTACACCCTGGCGATCCTGCAGAACCCGAACGAGGCGCTGCCGCCGTCTTCGGCGGCGACCCTGAAACGCTTCCAGCAGGTCGGCCCGTCCCACGGCGTCGCCGTCGAGCTGATCGAGCGCAGCGACTATCTGCGTCTGGCCGAGTACGACGCGCTTTTCATCCGCGAAACCACGGGGATCGACAACCACACCTTCCGCTTCGCCCGCAAGGCCGCGCACGAAGGCATCCCGGTGATCGACGATCCCGAATCGATCCTGCGCTGCACCAACAAGGTCTATCTGGCCGAGTTGCTTCAATCGCACAAACTCTCGGCCCCGCGCACCATCATCGTGGACCGGGCCCAGGTGCTGCGGGTGGAGGAGGAGATCGGCTACCCCGCGGTCCTCAAGATCCCCGATGGCTCCTTCTCGCGCGGCGTCTTCAAGGTGGAGGACCGCGCCCAGCTGCAAGAGGTGACCCGCAAGCTCTTCAAGCGCTCCGCCGTGATCCTGGCGCAGGAGTTCATGTACACGGAGTACGACTGGCGGGTCGGCGTCTTGGGCCGCAAGCCGATCTTCGTCTCCCAGTACTTCATGAGCCGCAAGCACTGGCAGATCGTGCATCACCACAAGGACGGCCGGGTGGAGGAGGGCGGCTTCAAGACCTGGGCGGTCGGGGAAGCGCCGCCCGAGGTCGTTGAGCTCGGCCTGAAGGCCGCCAACCTGATCGGCGACGGGCTCTACGGGGTGGACATCAAGCATAGCAAGACATGCGTCCATGTCATCGAGATCAACGACAACCCCAACCTCGACAATGGCGTCGATGACGCCGTCCTGAAGGATGCCCTCTACGAGATGATTCTCGAGGACTTCGTGCGGCGCATCGAAAAGCGCTGATCAGAGCGGGCTTTGCCGGGGCGTCCGGCTGGGGCAGACTGCCCCACGCAACAGCTCTTGACCCCAACCGGAGATGCCCGCCGTGACCCGCACCTCGCTCTCAGCGCTTCTGGCCGCCGCCTTCCTGCTGATCCTCTCCAGTCCGGAGGCACGCGCCGACCATCGCTATCAAGGGTACTACTATCCCGAGGTGACGGTGCAGGAGAACTACGAGCCGCGCGCCCAGAGGCTGCCCCAGGCCTCCCGCCAGCTCCGCATTGCCTTCGTGACGGGCATCAGCGCCGATCAGGGCAAGAAGGCCTATCCCGCCCAGGTCGTGGCCTTCACCAAGGGCGGGGAGGACGACAGCCTGATCTTCACGGCGCTCTACGACGGGCAGATGGAGACGGCTTACCGGACCCGAGCCTTCTTTGCGCAACTGACCGCGGTCGCGCGTCTGCTGCCGGCCTTTCAGAACCAGCCGGCGCTGGAGCAGGACTACACCTTCTTCGACCTCGCCTACATGATGGGCTTCACCTCCATCACGGCCACGGACGGCAAGAGCTTCACCTACCGGGTCGTGTTGGACCCGGCCGGCGAGCATTCAGAACAGCAGTAGGGATTGCGCAAGGGACTGCGCAAGGGACTGGGCGGGCGCGCTTAGCCGCCGGTCACGCTCATGTGGCGGGCGACGGCGGGCTGCTGATTGCGGCGGTCGATGACGAAGTCATGGCCCTTGGGCTTGCGGGCGATGGCCGCACGGATGCTGTCCTCGAGCAGGCTGTCGTCGTCGCTGGCCCGCAAGGGCTCGCGCAGGTCCGCGTCGTCGTCCTGACCGAGGCACATGTAGAGCATGCCGGTGCAGGTGACCCGCACGCGGTTGCAGCTTTCGCAGAAGTTATGGGTCAGCGGCGTGATGAAACCGATTCGCCCGCCGGTCTCCTTGACCCGGACGTAGCGGGCCGGGCCGCCGGTCTTGTAGTCGATCTCCTCCAGCGTCCACTTCTCCGAGAGTTGGGCGCGGACTTGGGAGAGCGGCAGGTACTGGTCGACCCGTTCCTCGCCGCCGATGTCGCCCATCGGCATGACCTCGATGAAGGTCAGATCGAAGCCCTGATCGCCGCACCACTGGACCATATGATCGAACTCGTCGTCGTTCACGCCCTTGAGCGCGACGGCGTTCAGTTTGACCTGGAGCCCGGCCTTCTTGGCGGCTTCCAGCCCCTCCATAACCTTGTCGTACTTGCCCCAACGGGTGATGGCGACGAACTTGTCGGCATTGAGCGTGTCGAGGGAGACGTTCACCCGGCGCACGCCGCAGTCATAGAGCTCCTCAGCGAAGCGCGAGAGCTGGCTGCCGTTGGTGGTCAGGGTCAATTCGTCGAGAGCGCCGCTCTCCAGGTGGCGGCCCAGACGGCGGAACAGCCACATGATGTTCCGGCGCACCAGCGGCTCGCCGCCGGTCATGCGCAGCTTGCGGACGCCAAGGTTCACGAAGGTGGTGCAGAGGCGGTCCAGCTCCTCAAGGCTGAGGATCTCCTTCTTGGGCAGGAAGGTCATGTCTTCGGCCATGCAGTAGACGCAGCGGAAGTCGCAGCGGTCCGTCACGGAAACCCGCAGATACTCAATGCTGCGGCCGAAGGGGTCGATCATGCTGGTCATTCGAATCCTCTGGTGTTCCTCGGTCGTGCGTTGCCAGGCGGCTCGTTTGCCTCGGGGCCGCCTTTCATAGGTGGGACGCAGGATAGCCTCAGACAACCGCTGCTTCACCCCCAAAAATTCTGCGGAATTATCCGCCTGTTCCGGCGCCAGCCCATATTCCAGGCTCCAAAGAGGATGAGGGCCTTGGCAGCGCACGCTGGCTCGCCTAGCTTTGATCGTCATGAGCGGGACGGCTGGCACCTCATTTCTGGACGGCAAGGGCGCGCGCCTGGTGGCGCTGGGCGTCCTGATCGCCGTCGGCGCCCTGTTGCTGCGCATCCATTGGGCGGATTTCTTCCCGCCGCCTCAAGCGGAACTCTCCAAGGACGACCCGGTCGCCATCTGCATGGCAGAGCGGGCGGCGGGCATCGACAAGATGCTGGCCGACGGCGTGATCGACGAGAACCAAGCGCGGCAGTTCAAGGGCCGTGCCGAGGCTCTCTGTCAGGCTCAGGAGGGTGGCGGCAGCGGTCCGCCGCCCCTGCCTACGAACTAGCTGCCCACGAACTAGCTGCCCACCAACTAGGGTTTCAAGCTGACCGGAGGGCGGCGCACCACCGTGATGCCCTCTCCGCTTTCCGCGCGGGCGCGCTCGTCGATGTCCTCAAGAGGTTCCACGACCACGGCCAGGTGATGGCCCGTGGCGTGAACCACGCGGTTCTGGTCCAGCGCGATGGCGACGTGGCCTTTCCAGAAGATGATGTCCCCCCGCTTGGGCAGGATATCGGCCGACAGCTTCTCGCCCAGCAAGCCGCTCTTGGCCTGCATGTCGCTGTCGCGCGGCGCTTCGATGCCGGCGCGCTGCAGCACGACCTGGACGAGGCCCGAACAGTCCAGGCCCAGGCTGGAGCGTCCGCCCCAGACATAAGGGACGCCGATGAAGAGGAGGGCGCTGTTGACGTAGTCGGTCTGGTGCTGCCGCTTGGTGCAGAGGTGCTTGGCGAAGACCCAGCCGTGGGGCGTCTGCAGGTAGCCGTCCTTGGCGTCCAGAACCTCGAGCGTGCTTTCCATGTGCAGGAACTGGCGGATCGCGTACTTCAGCCCCGGGCCGGAAAAAAGGGGTGTGCGCGGCACCGCGACCACGTGACTGCTGGTCCAGCTGGCGCCGGTCAGCCGGTCCGCCTCGCAATAGCCGACGTAGCCGTCGCGTTCGCTCTGCACCCAGGCCCAGCCGTCCTGTTCCTCGAAGAGCCGCATGCGCTCGCCGAAGATGGCTTCAGCTTCTTGCTCGGAGTCGGGATTGGGCGCCCGGCGCAGCGGCGCGCGGTCGGCGCAAACCTGACGGAACTGCGGTTCGACGAAACGGGTTGCCTCGACCTGTCCCTTCAAGGCGGCGTCGGCCAGATCGTCGCGGTAGGCGTGCAAGCGGCGGTCCAGCGTCGCGGCCATGAACGGGCTCCCTCCCAGGTCCTACTCCTCGTCGTCGAGGATACCGCTGTTGCGTTCGCGAAGGTAGTCGTCAGTCGTGCGCGTGACCGGGCGTTGCCCGGAGGCCATGGGGTTCTCGCCCGAGAACTGCTCGTTGACGCGGCAGTCCTCGCACATCTTGATCTTGTCGGCGGCAGCGCCGCCCATGAACATCCAGTGCTTGTCGGCCAGCTTGTCCAGGATCGTCTCGATGGACTGCGCGACCGCGAAGGGCTTGCCGCAGCGGATGCAGTTGAAGGGCTCGGCCTCGTTCAGCACGCGCACCTCGCGCGCCTGCTCGGTGAAATTGAGACGCGGTTCGAGAGAGATCACGCTCTCCGGACAGGTGTTCTTGCAGAGACCGCACTGCACGCAGGCGTCCTCCCTGAACCCCAGGAAGGGGCGGTCCGGGTCGTCCTGCAGCGCGCCGGTCGGGCAGGCCCCGACACAGGCGAGGCACATGGTGCAGCCTTCCGTGTCGACCTTCACCGTGCCGAAGGGCGCGCCTTTGGGAAGCGGCAGAATGTCGAGGGCGCGCGGCGCTTCCTTGTGCAGATGGGCAAGCGCCAGGTTGGTGCGGCTGCGCTTGCCGCCCATGGGCAGGAAACCGCCGGGCTTGGCGGTGCCGCCGCGCGGCAGGCCGGCGAGCAGGGTAGAGAGGGCTTCGGGATCCCGCTCTTCGATCAGGGCGATACGGGCGTGGCCGTCGTCCTCGTTGTAGCCCAGGCCCTCCATGATCGTCTCGGCGAGACCCATCTGGCCCGCCAGGCCGTCGAGCTCGCCCTTCTTCTCCGGCCCGGCCAGGATGGCGACGCGGTCCGCGCCGAAGCCGAAGGCGCTGGAAAAGAAGTCGATGCCGACCTCCGTCACCTCATTGACGGCGAGCGGGAGGACGCGGGCAGGCAGGCCCGCCCCGAAGCGCGAGGCGAGCGAGAGCAGCTCTGCGCCATGGCGCTCGTCGTAAAGCAGGACCACAGCCTGCTTGCCGCCGGCCTTGTGGTAGGCGTTCAGGAGCGTGCGCAGTTTCATGAAGAGCGAGTCGCCCGCGGGCAGCTGGTAGGTGACGGCGCCGGTCGGGCAGACCGAGGCGCAGACGCCGCAGCCCGCGCAGAGATGCGGATCGATCTCCACGGTGTCGCCGAGCGAGCGGATCGCGCTGGCCGGGCAGCCGTCGAGACAGCGCGTGCAGCCGACCTTCCGGCTCCGGCCATGCGCGCAGATCGAGGAGTCGTAGCTGACGTAACGGGGCTTTTCGAACTCACCGACCAGATCGGCGATCTCCATGACCGCCTTCATCACCTCAGCCGGATTGCCGGGGTCGGGACGGAAGTAGCCGTCGCGCCGCTCATGACCGGTGAAAAGCGGGTCGCCGCCGGTCAGGTCCAGGATCAGGTCGCACTCGCTGTAGACGTTGTTGCGCGCCTGCCCGAAGCTGAGCGCGGCCCTGGCCGAGGGCTCGGCGGCGGCGTGGCCGTCCAGGTTCAGCGCGAAGCCGCCCAGGTGGCCCTTGGCTTGGGTGATGCGGCCCTTGAAGATCGGCACCTCGACCCGGCGCGGCGGGATTACCTCTTCCTCGCCGGTCAGAACCACCGTGACCTCCAGCCGGTCGGCAAGCTGCGCTGCCGCCTCCAGAGCATCCTGACCCTTGCCGTAGATCAGGCAGACGCCTTCGGACTCAAAGGTGATCGTGGGCGTGGGCTTAAGATCGGCGGCGGCGGCGGCGCTGAGCGCGGCGATCTTGGCGTCCGCCTTGCCGCCCTCCTCGGACCAGCCGGCCAGTTCGCGAATGTTGAAGAACCCCAGTTCGCCTTCGTAGCCCATCTCATCGGCCAGTTCGGCGAAGAGCGGCGATTCCTGCGTGCAGGCCACCAGCACCTTCTGGTTGGCTGAAAGGGCGCTCTGGAAGTTCTGGACCTGGCTGCGGCAAAGCTGGCTGGCCAGGGTCAGCTCCCCTTCGGCGCCGGCGGCCGCGCAGGCCTTGGCAATCTTCTTGCCGTCCAGCGGCATGCTGTGTTCGCAGTTGCAGAGAAGGACTTCCTTGCCCTCGATCTTCATGGTGCCGTTCTCTCCCGGGGAGGCCGTGGGGCGGCCCCCTTTTTGTTTGGTATTACCAATTCGGGCGCTGTTTATACGCCTCCCGCGTTTTCGATACGACCATAATTTTTCTGGCGGAAATAGGCGGCCGGCCCCAAGGACCAGCCAGCGCTTGCCGCGCCGGGCGGGAGTGCGCATATTTCAGCCATGTCGCACAGCAAGCCAGAAGCCTCCGCCCACGCCGCCTCGGACGCCAAGAGCAGCCTGCGCAAGGGCACCGCGAAGGCGGCCAGCGCGGCCGATCTCGCCGAGTTCCTGCTGCGTCCGGACCCTGAAGACCCGGCGCTAACCGAGACGGTGTCGGGCATCGATCAGGACGGAAACGCGGTGGATACCCGCGTCGTGGTGGAGCGGCCCTTGACCCTCTACCTCAACCGGCAGGAGATCGTCACCATGATGACGATCGGCGACCATCCGGACTATCTGGCGGTCGGCTACCTGTTGAACCAGAACATGCTGCGTCCCGACGACGTCATCACCGGCATCGATCACGACGACGACCTGGAAGTCGTGGTGGTGCGCACCGAGCGCGAGACCGACTACGAAGAAAAGCTCCAGAAGAAGGTCCGGACCTCCGGCTGCGCCCAGGGCACGGTCTTCGGTGACCTGATGGAAAAGTTCGACGAGGTCCGGCTGGACCCGGACGCGCGCATCAAGACCTCCTGGCTGGCTGAGCTGTCGCGCAAGATCAACGGCGCGCCCAGCCTCTATCTGGAGGCCGGGGCGATTCATGGCTGCGTGCTCTGTCAGGAGGACCGCCCGCTGATCTACATGGAGGACGTCGGGCGCCACAACGCGGTCGACAAGATCGCGGGTTACATGCTGATGAACGGGCTCTCGGCGGACCAGAAGATTTTCTACACCACCGGACGTTTGACCTCCGAGATGGTCATCAAGACGGTGCAGATGGGCATCCCGATCCTGGTCTCGCGCTCGGGCTTCACGGCCTGGGGCGTGGAGTTGGCGCGGCAGGCGGGCCTTACCCTGATCGGCCGGGCCAAGGGCAAACGCTTCGTCGCGCTGTCCGGTCAGGAGCGCATCGTTTTCGACGGCGCGGCCTTCGATGAGGAGGACGAGCGCCACGCCCGCAAGGGGAGCCGGCGGGAGTCATGACCGGCGGCGTCTGCGGCGTGATCATGGCCGGCGGTCTTTCGCGCCGCATGGGCGGCGGCGATAAGTGCCTGCGCGACCTGGGCGGCAAGCCGATCCTTCAGCACATCGTCGAAAGACTGCGCCCGCAGGTCGATGCCCTGGTGCTGAACGCCAACGGGGATCCGGACCGCTTTTCCGCCTTCGGCCTGCCGGTCGCCGCGGACAGCGTGGAGGGGTTCGCCGGGCCGCTCGCGGGTGTCCTGAGCGGCCTGGACTGGGCGGCGGAGAACGCGCCGCATTGCGACTGGCTGCTTTCGGCGCCGGGCGACGCCCCCTTCCTGCCCGAGGATCTGGCCGGAAGGTTGATGGCGGCGGTCCGGGAATCCGGGGCCGATATGGCCTGCGCCAGCAGCCTTGGCCGGAGCCATCCGGTGGTGGGCCTCTGGCCGGTTGCGCTGCGCTCTGAGTTGCGCTCGGCCATGGTCGAAGAGGAGATCCGCAAGGTCGACCGCTGGACGGCGCGCTACGACCTCGTCGAGGTGGCCTTTGAGGAAGTGGCGACGGCGGCGGGGCCGCTCGATCCTTTCTTCAACACGAATCGGCCGGAAGACCTGGAGGCGGCGGCGCGTTACCTCCGGGCGTGACGCTCTTTACCGGGTCAGGGGCTTGGGGCTAGCATTCCGGCACCATGCGGCTTCCGATACGAGCACTCCTTTTGGCAGGATTCTTTGCAGCAGCGCCCGCGCTGGCGGACGGCGATCCGCAGGCGGGGCGGCGTCTGGCGGAGGAGCACTGCTCACGCTGTCATGTGATCGGCGACTACAACCGCTATGGCGGCCTCAACTCCACGCCGTCCTTCGACGGGTTGCTGCGCATGACGGACTGGCGGGAGCGCTTCGAGACCTTCTTCGTCAGGCGGCCCCACCAGGTCTTCGTGCGCATGCCGGGGATCGAATCGCCAAGTCTCGCCCCGTCCCACGTGACGCCCTTCGATTTCGACGAGAAGAAGCTGGAAGACCTTTTGAGCTACGTCGAGGAAATGAAGAAGGGGTGACCGGCGGACACAGCTTTAATTCTGGACAATTGACAGTTCGCTGCGCTGCGGCAAGATTGTCGGCAGACCCAAGCGTAAGTAAACGGGCTGCCGCTCAGCCGGGATCAAGGACGCTCGACGTTCCCCGGAAGCCGAAAGGGAGCAGCCAAGAGCCTCATGGCACTTTGAACAGGGAAAAGGAAAAGACATCATGACGAAATTCCATCGCAAGCCGTGGTCGCGCCGCTCGTTCCTGGCGGGAACCGGCGCTGCCGCCGCGGGCCTGACCATCCTTCCCAAGAAGGGTTGGAGCGCCGAGGAAGCCGCTCTGAACTTCTATAACTGGGACACCTACATCGGCGAGAACACGCTCTCCGACTTCACCTCGGCGACGGGCATCGAGGTCACCTATGACCTCTTCGCCGACAACGACGAGCTCTTCGCCAAGCTGAAGGGCGGCAATCCGGGCTACGATCTGATCGTGCCGACCAACGACTACGCCGAGCAGATGATCCTGGCCGAGATGCTGGTGCCGCTGGATCACTCCATGATCCCGAACAAGAAGAACCTCAGCCCCTCCTTCCAGGACGCCGACTTCGACCCGGGCCGCAAGTACACCATGCCCTACATGTGGGGCACCATGGGTCTGGGCTACCGCAAGTCCCGCGTGGACGGGGTTCCCAGCAGCTGGAAGACCGTCTTCGATAGCGACCAGTACTCCGGGCGCATCGCCTGGCTGTCCGAGGCCGGTTCCATGATCGGCATGGCGCTGAAGTATCTGGGCTATTCCTTCAACTCCAAGGACCCCGCTCAGATCGCCGAGGCCGAAGCCCTGCTGATCGCGCAGAAGGGTCACGTCAAGACCATCGCCGAGGACAACGGGCAGGACCTGCTGCTGTCCGGCGAGGTCGACCTGACGGTGGAGTGGAACGGCGACATTCTCCAGGTCATGGAGGAAGACGACGACATCGGTTATGTCGTGCCGTCCGAGGGCTCCCTGCTGTGGCAGGACACGCTGGCGGTCCCCAAGGGCGCGCCGCACCCCGAGAACGCGCACAAGATGATCAACTTCATCCTGGACGCCGAGGTCGGGCGCGACATCGCGGAGTTCATCTACTACGCCACCGCCAACGGCGCGGCCCGCGAGATCTGCTCCGAGGACTATCGCAACAATCCTGCGATCTTCCCCTCGGACGAGACCATCGCCAACTGCGAGAGCGCGCTTTACCTCGGTGAGGAGCGCAAGCGCGTGATCGACGAGGCCTGGACCCGCATCAACGCGGCCTAAGGCTTAGACGGAAAGGCGGCCCGGCGGGCTGGCTCCTTTATTGGAGAAGCCCGCCGGGCCCTTCCCGCAAAGGGCTGCCGGCGGCGCACGGGCGGCCCTTTACGGGAGGAACCTTCATCTTCCAGCGCCTGCTTGCCGGAACCGGCGGGAGAGGGCGTCTGCGCCAAGGAAAGGGATCGGGGTAGATGGAAAACTGGCGGCGACACCCTCTGGTCTTCTGGGTGACAAGCCTGCCGCCGACCTTCTGGTTGGTGGCTTTCTTCCTCGTACCGCTGGCGATGGTCTGGGTCTTTTCCTTCTCGGAAAAGCAGGGGATCATCGACCTTGAGCTGACCTGGACCTTCGACAACTACGCACGCGCGGTCGAGTGGATCTATCTTGAGATCCTGCTCAAGTCCTTCTGGATGGCGGGGCTCACCACGCTCTTCTGCTTCATCCTGGGGTTCCCGGTGGCCTTTGCGATTTCCTTCGCGCCGGCCAAGTGGAAACCGGTGCTTCTGCTGCTGGTCATCCTGCCTTTCTGGACCAACCTTCTGATCCGCACCTATGCGCTGATCGCGGTGCTGCGCAGCCGGGGCTACGTCAACTTCACGCTGGAGTGGTTCTACGACCGCATCTACTGGGTGGTGGACGGGATCGGCCTGGGCCATCTGATGAATCCGCGCTTCACCTATCTGGAGTTGCTCTACAACAACACCGCCGTGCTGTTCGGCATGACCTACGTCTTCCTGCCCTTCATGATCCTGCCGCTCTATGCGGCGCTGGAGCGCATGGACCGCAGCTACATCGAGGCGAGCCTGGACCTTGGGGCCTCCCAGGTCAGGACCTTCCGCACGGTCATCATCCCGCTCAGCAAGGCGGGCATCCTCTCGGGCATCATCATCACCTTCATCCCGGCGCTGGGATCCTTCCTGCAGCCGGACCTGCTGGGCGGGCCCGACAGCCAGCTGATCGGCAACGTGATCGAGCGGCAGTTCAAGAGCGCCAACGACTGGCCCTTCGGCGCGGCGCTCTCCTTCATCTTGATGTACCTGACCTTCGGCGCGCTGGCGCTGCGCGCGGTCATGGAACGCAAGAACTCCCGGATGGAGGGCTGAGGCGATGTTCGGCAAGGCTAAGAAGATTTCCATCGGGCCGCTCGAATACTCCAAGCGCCTCTGGCTGCGCCTCTCGGTCTTCGCCGTGATGGTGTTCCTCTACGCGCCGATCATCACGCTGATCGTCTATTCCTTCAACGACAGCCGCCGCAACATCGTCTGGCGCGGTTTCACCTTGGACTACTACGTGAAGGCCCTGAACAACGAGGACCTGCTGCTCGCCTTCGGGAACTCCATCACCATCGCCTTCTTCAACACGATTTTCGCAACCGTCCTGGGGGCCATGGTGGCCGTCCTCCTCTGGCGTTTCCGCTTCCCCTTCAAGGCCGGATACGAGGGCGCGATGGCGCTGCCCATCGTGATCCCGGAGATCTGCATGGGCGTCGCCATGATGGCCTTCTTCACGCAGGTCGGCTGGCCGACGTCCTGGGGCTGGCCGCTGAAACTCTCGCCGATCATCATCGCGCACGTGTCCTTCTCCTTCCCCTTCGTGGCCATGATCGTCCGGGCGCGGCTGGTGAACTTCAACCGCGAGCTGGAGGAATCCGCGAAGGACCTGGGGGCGACCGAATGGCAGGCCATGCGGGACATCATCGTTCCCTTCATGAAACCGGGTTTGATCGCGGGCGCGCTCATGGCCTTCACGCTGTCGCTCGACGACTTCGTGATCACCTTCTTCACCTCGGGTCCGGAGACCGTGACCTTCCCGGTCAAGGTCTACTCGATGGTGCGCTTCTCGGTGACGCCGGAGGTGAACGCCGCCTCGACCGTGCTGATCGCGATCACCGTCGTGGTGACCACGCTCGCCATGTACATCCAGACCAAGAGCAAGAGCAGCCTGACCGGCGATTGACCGCGGGCGGGCGCCAGCAGGAAAGCAGGGCACCATGGAAGACAGGAAGACCATCATCTCGATCGAAAAGGTGACCAAGCGCTTCGGCTCGGTGGTCGCGGTCGACGAGGTTTCGATCGACATCAAGGAGGGCGAGTTCTTCGCCCTGCTGGGCCCCTCGGGCTGCGGCAAGACCACGCTGCTGCGCATGCTGGCAGGCTTTGAGATACCGACCACCGGCGTGGTCCGGATCGACGGTCAGGACATGTCCAACGTTCAGCCCAACCGCCGCCCGGTCAACATGGTCTTCCAGTCCTACGCGGTCTTTCCGCACATGTCGGTGGCCGACAACGTGGCCTACGGGCTCAAGGTCGTGGGGGACACCAACGACGTCGATAAGCGGGTCGAAGAAGCGCTGGACCTGGTCAAGCTCGGCGGCTACGGCAAGCGGATGCCCGATCAGCTCTCCGGCGGCCAGCGTCAGCGTGTGGCGCTGGCGCGCGCTCTTGTGAAGCGCCCGCGCGTGCTGCTGCTGGACGAACCGCTTTCCGCTCTGGACGCCAAGCTGCGCGAGGCCATGCAGCTGGAGCTGGTGCGCCTTCAGGAGACGGTCGGCATCACCTTCGTGATCGTGACCCACGACCAGTCCGAGGCGCTTTCCATGGCCAACCGCATCGCCGTGATGGAGAGCGGGCTGGTCCGGCAGATGGCCGGGCCGGAGGAACTCTACGAATATCCCAATTGCCGCTTCGTGGCCGACTTCATCGGGAAGACCAACCTCTTCGAGGGGCAGGTGGTCTCGTCCAGCGGCAACCGCACGGAGCTCTCCGTGAAGGAACTGGGCCGCCTGGAGGTGCCGGGCGACGCCGAGGGCGGCGCCACGGCCTGGGTCGCCGTCAGGCCCGAGAAGGTCAAGGTCTCCAGCGAACAGCCGTCGGATGACAAGGTGGCCTTTCAGGGCGACATCACCGAGTTGGCCTACTACGGGGAGACCTCCTCGGTCTTCATCGAGGCGCCGGACGGACACCGCATCATGGCCAATGTGCAGAACGACCGCCGGTCGCTCGACAGCCTGTTCCGCGTCGGCCAGCGGGTCTGGTGTTACTGGTCGCCGGAAGATACCTTGCTGCTGACGGACTGATTCGCGCCACCGCCCGCCAAGCAAGGACCAGCAGGAACGCAATGACCGACAGGCCAGCGCCAGCCGGGCAGCCAGCCCCGGCGCCGATCATGACGGCCGTTCTGACCGTCTTCCTGCCCTTCGCCGGCGGCTATTTCCTTTCCTACCTCTATCGCACGGTCAACGCCGTCCTCGCGCCGCGCCTGGTGGAGGAGCTGGGCATCGGCCCAGCCGACCTGGGACTTCTCACGGCGGCCTACTTCCTCAGCTTTGCGGCCTTTCAACTGCCCTTGGGCGTGCTGCTCGACCGCTTCGGGCCGCGCCGCGTGCAGTCGCTGCTGCTCTGTTTCGCGGCGCTGGGGGCCTTTCTCTTCTCGCGCGGCGAGGACCTGACGGCGCTCCTTGCGGGCCGCGCCCTGATCGGTTTCGGCGTCGCGGGCGGGCTCATGGCCTCCTTCAAGGCCATCACCCTCTGGTTCCCGCGTGAGCGCTGGGCGCTGGTCAACGGCTGCTTCCTGGCCATGGGCGGGCTCGGCGCGCTCTCGGCGACGGCGCCGACGGAATACGCCCTTCAGTTCTTGGACTGGCGCGGCGTCTTCCTGGTCTTGGCCGGGCTGACGCTGCTGGTCGCCTTCGTCATCTTCACCGTCTCGCCGGAGCGGAACAGCGGAGAGCGCTCCAGCTTGAAAGAGGCGCTGAAGGGCACCGGTCAGGTCTTCGCCGACCGGCTTTTCTGGCGCGTGGTCCCGCTCTCCGTGCCGATCGTGTCGTTCGGGCTCGCCGTGCAGGGGCTATGGATCGGCCCCTACCTGGGCGAGGTGGCGGGGCTCGAGGACGGCACCGTGGCCGGATACCTCTTCTGGACCGCCGCCAGCCTGACCGCCGGCTTCATCATCGCCGGTTTCCTGGCCGACCGGCTGGAGCGGATCGGCTTTTCCCTGCCGAGTTCCTTTTTCATCCTGGCGCTGCTCTTCATGGGCTCGCAGGTTCCCATCGTTTTCCAATGGAACCCCGAGGCGCTCTGGCCCTGGGTGCTCTTCGCGCTGACCGGTAACGGCACGGCCATCGTCTTCGCGGTGCTCTCGCGGCACTTCCCCATGGCGCTCTCGGGCCGCGCCAGCACGGCGCTCAACCTTCTGGTCTTCTCCGGCGCCTTTGCCACCCAGTACGCCATCGGCGCCATCATCGAGCTGTTTCCCGCCGGGGCGCAGGGCGGCGGCTCGCCGCTTGGTTACAAGGCCGCCTTCGGGGCCTTCCTGGTGCTCCAGGCGCTGGGCGTCCTCTGGTACCTGCTGACCGCACGCTGGGCGCCGGTGGACAGCAAGCCCTGACCGGTGGCGCTGGCGCGCTCCCGGCTTGCCGCGCTCCCGGCGCGCTGGCACCATGCCAGCATCCTCAAGGACTCCAAGCGAAAGGAAGCGAACTGTGCGCACGGGCGGGGAAATCCTGATCGATTGTCTTGTGCAACTGGGCTGCGACACGGCCTTCGGCGTGCCGGGAGAGAGCTATCTGGCGGCGCTCGACGCCATGACCCAGCATCCCGATTTCAGCTTCGTGATCTGCCGGCAGGAGGGGGGAGCGGCCATGATGGCCGACGCCCACGCGCGCCTGACCGGCAAGCCGGGCGTCTGCTTCGTGACCCGCGGGCCGGGCGCCACGAACGCCAGCGCCGGGGTCCACATCGCCCAGCAGGACTCCATTCCCATGGTGCTGTTCATCGGGCAGGTCGGGCGCGACATGATCGAGCGTGAGGCCTTTCAGGAAATCGACTACCGCCGCATGTACGGCCAGCTCGCCAAGTGGGTGGCGCAGATCGATCAGGTCGAGCGCATCCCGGAATTCCTGTCGCACGCCTGGCATGTGGCCCAGCAGGGGCGTCCCGGCCCCGTCGTGCTTGCGCTGCCCGAGGACATGCTGACCGATGCGGTCGAAGAGGCCGCCGGACTTCAGCCGGTCACGCCGGCTCTGGCCCATCCCGGTCCCGCGGAGATGGAACGGCTGAGCGCCCTGCTGGCTCAGGCCAAGCAGCCGCTGGCGATCCTGGGCGGCGGCGGTTGGACGGCTGAAGCCTGCAAGCAGGTCGAGCGCTTTGCCGAGGCCCATGCGCTGCCGGTCGCGGTTTCCTTCCGCTGCCAGTCCCTGTTCGATAACCAGCATCCCTGCTACGTCGGCCACGTCGGGATCGGCATCGACCCCAAGCTGGCCGCGGCGGTTCGGGAGGCCGACCTGCTGCTGGTGCTGGGCGCGCGCCTGGGCGAGATGACGACCTCCGGCTATAGCCTCGTCAAGCCGCCGGTTCCCGATCAGGGGTTGGTGCATGTCCACCCCGGCGCTGAGGAACTGGGGCGCGTCTACCAGCCCTTGCTGGGCATCAACGCGGCCATGCCAGCGATGGCGGCCGCGCTCTCCGACCTGAGGCTCGGGGCGAAGTGGGAGGAGCGTCGCGCTGCGCTGCGCGCTGCCTACGAGGCCTTCCGCCAGCCTACGCAATCGCCCGGGCCTCTCCAGCTTTCGCAGGTCGTGCGGACCCTGGACGAGCAACTGCCCGAGGACACGATCCACTGCAACGGCGCGGGCAACTATTCCGCGTGGGTGCACCGTTTCCACCCCTACCGCCGCTTTGGCAGCCAGCTTGCGCCCACCAGCGGGTCCATGGGCTATGGCACGCCGGCCGCGGTCGCCGCGAAGATCGCGCGGCCCGAGGCGACGGTGGTCGCCTGGGCGGGGGACGGCTGCTTCCTGATGAACGGTCAGGAGCTGGCGACAGCGGTGCAGTACGGCCTCAAGATCTTGATCCTCGTGGTCAACAACGGCCAGTACGGCACCATTCGGATGCACCAGGAGCGCGAGTACCCCGAACGCGTCATGGGGACCCAGCTCGCCAATCCCGACTTCGCGGCCCTGGCGCGGGCCTACGGGGCCTTTGGCGAAACGGTGGAGGAGGACGCGCAGTTCGCCCCCGCCCTGGAGCGCGCGATGGCGGCGCAGGGACCAGCCTTGATCGAGCTTCGGATTGATCCCGAGGCGATCACGCCCGCCACCACCTTGAGCGCGATCCGCAAGGCGGCGCTGGAGCGAGGCAACTAAGTGGGGTTGGAGAGTGGCGTCAGATCTTATTAGAAAACCCTAAAACGCACCTTCTATCTTTAGGCGCAGCGTTATGAAATCTACAAATAAGATTAAGAATGATTGATAACTATTGAATTAGATAGATAAATACGCCTGTCGATTGTGATAAATCGTTGGACAGCGACTCCCCTCTGATTCATCATTTGTAATTCGTGACGATAAAACTGGGGGTTGCTGGGTTGGACCAGTTCATCGTGAATGCGGGCTTGCTGGCCCTCTGCGCCATGGGGCTCGTCTTCGCGGGCCGTTGGCGGGGCTTCTTCAATGCCAACTCGCGTTTCTTTGGCGTCGTGACGGGCGTCGTATTCGGGCTGACCGTCCTGGCGCTGGTTTCCAACCCCTTCATATTGCCCAACGGCTCGGTGATCGACATGCGGGCGGGGCCGGTCGTCATCTCCGGCTTTGTCGGCGGTCCGATAGCGGCGGCGATCACTGCCTTGTTCGGAGCGGTCGCGCGCTATCAGGTCGGCGGAGATTTCGTCATTGGCGGGATGGTCTCCATGGCGGTTTATGGCGTCCTGGGTTGCGTCTTCGCCTGGCTCTACCGACGGTACTTTCAGCGGGACGCTGACCTGCTGGACTTCGTCGCTATGTCGCTGGTGGTCAGTCTGGCGGTGGCGCCCACCTTCTTCCTGGATCAGGGGCTGGAGCGGAGCTGGGCGGCCCTGGTCGCGGCCGGGCCGCTCGTGCTTCTCGGCAACAGCATCGGCATCCTGCTGCTGGGAGTGGCGGCCCAGCATGTTCTCAGCCTTGTCGCAGTCCGCGAGGAGATCCGCCTGAAGGGCAAGGCGCTGGATCAGGCCTCCAACGGCATCGTCATCGCGCGCGCCGACGGCAACCAGCAGAATGTTTACGTCAACAAGGCCTTCAGCCAGATCACCGGCTATTCGGAGAAGGAGGCGCTGCGCGGGTCCTGCCAGTTCCTTCAGCGCGGGGACCGCGATCAGGCGGGACTTCAACGGATCCGCCGCGCCATCGAGGAGGGCACCGCGACCCAGGCGGACATCCGCAACTACCGCAAGGACGGCAGCCTCTTCATCAACAGGATGAGCATCGCCCCCATCACCGGCGAGGACGGGCAGTTAACCCATTTCATGGGGATCATCGAGGACGTCACGGAGGTCAAGCGCACCGTCGATCTCTTGAGCTTCATCACGGACCGCCTGCCCGTGCTGCTCGCCTACGTCGGCGCGGATGAGCGCTACCGCTACGCCAACGCCCGCTACAAGCAGTGGTTCGGCGTAGACCCCGAGACGATGATCGGAAAGACGCTGCGCGAAGTCGTGGGCGAGGAGAACTACCGCGCGCTGCGCCCGCACATGGACTGCGCCCTCCAGGGACAGGAAAGCCGGAGCGAGATCGAGGCCGTGATCCCCAACATGGGGCGCCGGCTGGTGCGCGAACTGCTCTATCCGCAGACGGACGAGGATGGCGTGGTCAGTGGCTTCGTCGTGCTGGCCGAGGACATCACGGAGCAGCGCCAGGCGGAAGAGGAACTCCGCCAGTCCCAGAAGCTGGAAGCCGTGGGCAAGCTGACGGGCGGCATCGCGCACGACTTCAACAACCTGCTGGCGGTGGTGCTTGGCAATCTGGAGTCCATCAAGGCGGCCCACGACGAACGCGGCGGCGACCCGGCGCTCGACGCGTCGCTGGAGGATGCCATGCGCGCAGCGGAGACGAGCGCGGAACTGACCAAGAAGCTGCTCTCCTTCGGCCGCAGGGCGCCGCTCCATCCCGAGGTCGTCGATCCCAACGCCGTTCTGAGAGGCATCGAGCGGCTTCTCACCAACAGCGTGAGCGAGCGGGTCACCCTGCGCTACCGGCTTCAGGAGGGCCTGCGCGCCGTTCGCGTCGACCCCCGCATGCTGGAGAACGCCTTGCTCAATCTGGTGATCAACGCCCGCGACGCCGTCGGCGAAGGCGGCAGCGTGACCGTGGCCAGCGGCGCCATGATCGTGCGCCGGAGCGGGGAGGAACCCCGCTCCGATGCGCCTGTGTTGCGTCTGGGCGACCTGAAGCCCGGTTCCTATGTCACCCTCTCCGTGATCGACGACGGCGAGGGAATCTCCGAGGAAAACCTGGCCCGGATTTTCGAACCCTTCTTCACCACCAAACCGGCGGGGCAGGGCTCCGGCTTGGGGCTCTCGATGGTCTCCGGATTCTGCAGCCAGTCCGGTGGCGCCTTGCAGATCGCCAGCCGTGAAGGCATCGGCACCGAGGTCACGCTCATCATTCCCGACAGCGACTTGGCGCTATCCGAACGGCCCGCCGAGCCCGCCAGCCCGAGTGGCGGCACCCCCTGGAAGGGCTTGAGCGTGCTGGTCGTCGAAGACGAAGCGGCGGTGCGGAGGATGATGATCAAACGCTTGCATCAGCTCGGCTTCGAGACTTTCGAGGCCGGTGACGGCGACGAGGGCTTTGCCATCCTGTCCGGGGGTCAGCACCTCGATCTGATGATTACCGACGTGGTGATCCCCGGTGAGCGTCAGGGGCCCGCGTTGGTGAAGGCCGCCCGGGAAATGAGACCGGACCTGAAGGTGCTGTTCGTCTCGGGCTATCCGACCGAGGCCATGGCGCACTCGGGCTGGGTCGACCGGGGCGACAGGATCCTGATGAAGCCCTTCCGGAAGGCCGAATTGGAAACCGCGATCCGCGAGGCCCTGGGCGACTTGGTGGAGAGCCCCTGAGCGCCCGCCCGCCTGCCGCCTACTTCTGTGTCCAGTCCAGGATTTTGATGCAGGGATAGACGATGGCGATCCCCACCACGGCGTAGTAGAGCAGGCTCCAACCCACGGATTGCGGAAGAATCGCTTCGGCCAGCATGACCGCCGCCACGCTGTAGGCGGCCATGAAGACCACCAACAGAAGGTATCCGCTTGCCTTCTTGATTGTCATGCCGGGCAGTTCTCCTTCGCCTCAAAGCGCGCGCAAGCGCCGCACTCCCCGGCGAAGATAGTGTTCCGGAGCTGTCTTGCCCAGCCGTCAGGCTTGTTCCCCTGAAAAGAGCGCGGCTTTCCGGCGCAGGGCGCGGAAAAGCTCGTCGGTCAGAAGACGGATGCGCGCGACCGACCGCAAGCCCGGATGGGTCAGCAGCCATAGGTCGCTGTCCCACTCCTCCTGTGGTGCGAGTATCCGCACGAGGCGCGGATCGGGGTCGCCCACATGGCAGGGCAGCAGAGCCGCTCCCAGCCCCCTTGCCGCGGCCTCTCCCAGGGAGCGCATCGAGTTCACTCTGAGGACGGGTTGTCCGGGTCCCAGGACGCCGGCCAGCCACTTGCCATGTGCGCTGGGCCCCAGACCTTCTTCCCAGGTGACCCAGTTCTGAGCGTCGAGAGCGGTCTCGGCCAGCGCGGGTGTCGCGTAGACCGCGCTTGCGATCTTGGCGATGCGCCGTCCCAGAAGGTTCTCGGGAGGGGTCCGCGTGGGCCGCAGGGCCACGTCCGCTTCGCGCCGCGTCAGGTTCAAGAAGCGGTTGTCGGTCACCAGTTCGAGCCGGATCCGCGGGTAGCGCGCCCGGAAGTCGGCGAAGAGCGGCAGCAGGATGCTGTCGGCCAGATCGTCCGGGGCGGTGATGCGGATCAGCCCCGCCGGTTCGAGATCGCGCCCGGCGATCCGGTTCACCGTCGCCTCGGCGGCTTGGTCCATTGTCTCGGCGGCCCGCTGAAGCTCTTCGCCCGCCGGCGTGACGGCCATGCTGCGCCCGCCGCGCTCGATCAAACGCACGCCCAGCGCCGCCTCAAGGGAATCGAGCCGGCGGTAGACGGTGGAGGTCGTCACGCCCAGGCGCTGGGCCGCCGCGGGCAGGCCGCCGGCCCTCAGGATCGCAAGAAAGAAGCGGAGGTCGTCCCAATCCATCGTCATCGCCGGACCAGACCCATGATTCGCAAATATGAGAATTAAGTTCTGAAACTTTAGTATTTTGTTCCCGTCAACGCAAATCTATCTTCCTCGTCAAGCAAGTTTGGATCCCGTTGATCCGTTCAAGAGTTGGAGGAGAAATCCCATGATCGACAGCAAAACCGCTCCCTACGCCGCTCTCATCCTGCGCGTGTCCCTGGGCGTCATGTTTCTGGCCCACGGCCTCTATCTGAAGATTTTCGTCTTCACGGTAGGCGGCACCGTCGGGTTCTTTGAGTCCCTCGGCCTGCCGGCGGTCCTCGCCTATGCGACCATCGCCGCTGAATCGCTCGGCGGGCTCGCCTTGATCCTCGGGGTCTTCACCCGCTGGGTTTCGCTGGTGCTGCTGGGCGCGCTCTGGGTGCATTCCGGCAATGGCTGGCTCTTCACCGCCGAGGGCGGGGGCTGGGAATACCCTCTGTTCCTCGCCGCCGCCGCCCTGACCCAGGCTCTGCTCGGCGACGGGGCGCATGCCCTGAAACCTTCGGGTGGCGTTGCAAGGATGGTCAGCCAGTCCGCTTGATCCCCGATGCTCCCCAATTGAAAGCCCCGCTTCCCCTTCGCCGGGAAGCGGGGCTTTTCTTTTCCAGCCCGCTCCTCTAAGAAGCCCCTGCTTTGCGCCACGCGATCGCGCCACCTGTTCGCGCCGAGAGGAGCCATGAGCGGCCGGCAACCCTTCTGGAAGTCCAAGTCACTGAACGAGATGAACCGCGAGGAGTGGGAATCGCTCTGCGACGGCTGCGCGCAGTGCTGCCTGGTCAAGCTGGAGGACGACGAAAGCGGCGTGATCTACGAGACCGATGTCGCCTGCAAGCTGCTGGACTTGGGAACCTGCCGCTGCACGCGCTATGAGGAGCGCAGCCGCCTGGTGCCGAACTGCGTGACGCTCACGCCGGGGAACCTCTCCGAGTTGCCCTGGATGCCGCCGACCTGCGCTTACAGGCTGCTTTACGAGGGCAAGGACCTGCCCGAATGGCACCCCCTGGTCAGCGGCGACCCGTCCAGCGTCGCCAAGGCGGGAGCCTGGATTGCGCGCGATGCCGTCAGCGAGCTTGAAGTCGACGAAGAAGACCTTGAAGATCATGTCGTGGGCGCCTTGGACCTGGGGGACGAATGAAAAAGAAAACTTCGAGCCCGGAAGGGACGCTGAAAACAGAGCCGCGTCGCTGCTCGGCCAATCCGACCGGGCGCATCCTTCTGGCCTTCCTGGCGCTCCTGATCGTCTCCAGTTGCACGAACAGCACCACGCCGGTGCCGCCCGCGCGCAAGTTCGCCGATTCCGTCACGCGCGCCTTTCCCAGCGACGTTCGCGCGCTTTGCTATGGCAACGTGATCAACGATATCGAAGATATCCGCTACGACGCGCTGCAATCCTGTCCGGACGGGACGCAGAACATCTCCATTCTCGACCAGGACAGCTTCTGGACACCTTGTCCGGCCCTGCAGCCCGTGCGAATCACCTATCAATGCTTGAAGTAAATTCAGTTTTTCGCGCGTATCATTAGATTTAATTAGTATCGATTACATCTTTATGGCACTCTTTGATAAGTGTTATAAACTTTGACGATTGTCGTCTTTGAGTGAAGGTCGGAGCCGGGCTGAATGCGTGATGATAAGCTTCCCTTACGGGTACTGGTTACGGACGACGACGCCGAACTGCGGGGCGAGATTGTCGAGTATCTTGCCCGCAAGGGCCTTCAAGTCGAGGAAGCAGTCGATGGGGAAGAGGCCGTAGAGCGCCTGATCGCCATGCGTCCCGACGTTCTGGTGATGGACCTGGAAATGCCGGCTCTGGACGGCATCAGCGCTTACCGGAAAATCAGTACGCTGCCTGATCAGGACTGCGAAGTGATCCTGATGTCGGGCAGCGACGGCGAGCTGGAGCGCGCCCGCGAACTGGGATGCCGCCAAGTGATGCGCAAGCCCTTCAGTCTCTCCAACCTTCATGCCTATATCCGCTCGCTCTCGGGCAGCCACTCCTCCTGAACCGACGGATCCTTCTCTCTCTCCAGACGCTCGCGCCTCAGTTGGTCGAACGCTGTTCGGTCGAGCAGCCGCGACAGCGCCCAGACGGCGGCGCCGCGCACCAGCGGCGACCCATCGTCAAGCCGCGCCATGGCGGAGGGAACGACGCTCTCGCTCCCTGAGTTTCCGATGGCTATCAGAACGTTGCGCAGGAAGCGGTCGCGTCCGCTGCGCTTGATCGGACTGCCCGAGAAGTGCGCGCGGAAGGCGGCGTCGTCCAGCTCCGCAAGCTCCGCGAGCCGCGGCGCGGTCAAGTCCTGGCGCGCCTGGAGCGTGGGTTCGCCCGTCCCGCTGGCGAACTTGTTCCAGGGACAGACGGCCAGGCAGTCGTCGCAGCCATAGATCCTGTTGCCCATCAGGGGGCGCAGGCTTCGCTCAATGGGTCCCTTGTGCTCGATGGTCAGGTAGGAGATGCAGCGCCGCGCATCCAGGCGGTAGGGCGCGGGGAAGGCGTCGGTCGGGCAGACGTCGAGACAGGCGCGGCAAGACCCGCAGTGGTCGGCCTCCGGCGGATCGGGGGCAAGCTCCAGATCGCAGAATATCTCTCCCAGAAAGAGCCAGGAGCCGAACGCCCGCGAGACGAGGTTGGTGTGCTTGCCCTGCCAGCCGACTCCCGCCTTTTCCGCCAGCGGCTTTTCCATCACCGGGGCGGTGTCGACGAAGACCTTGAGCTGACAGCCGTAGCGCTCGGCCATCCAGCGGCCAAGCCGCTTCAGCCGCTTCTTGATCAGGTCGTGGTAGTCGCGGTTGCGCGCGTAGACGGAGACGGTGGCCTGCTCCGGCTCTTCCAGGGTCGCAAGCGGGTCTTCCTCTGGCCCGTAGTTCTGGGCCAGCACGATGACGCTCTTCGCGTCCGGCCACAGGGCCTGCGGCTCTCCGCGCTGTTCCGACCGCTCGGCGAGCCAGCCCATGTCGCCCTGAAGACCCTCGGCCAGGAACTGCCTCAGCCGGTCAGCGGCGACGCCGCCCAGATCGGCGGGCGCGAAGCCGACCGCATCGAAGCCCAGGGCAAGCGCCTGGTCGCGGATCTCCGCTTTCGGGTCCTCGGCCGTCATGGGGCTGAGTCTAGCCTTGGAGAGGCGCGATGTCGCCCTTGGCCTGCGCAGCCTCGAAGCTGGCCGCGAAGGGCTCCAGCCGGCCTTCCTCAATGGCCGCCCGCAGCCCCGCCATCAGGCTTTGATAATAGGTGAGATTGTGTTCGGTCAGCAGGATCGGCCCCAGCATCTCGTCAGCGCGGAAGAGATGATGCAGGTAGGCCCGGGAATGATCGCGGCAGGCGGTGCAGGGGCAATCCTCCTGCAGCGGCCTCGGGTCGTCCTGATGGCGGGCGTTTCGCAGGTTCACCGTGCCGCGCGGGGTAAAGGCCTGGGCCGTGCGGCCCGAGCGGGTCGGCAGGACGCAGTCGAACATGTCGACCCCCCGCCGCACCGCGCCCACCAGATCTGCGGGCTTGCCGACGCCCATCAGGTAGCGCGGGCGCTCCTCGGGCAGGTGGGGAATCGTCGCGTCCACCATGGAGAACATGAGCTCCTGGCCTTCGCCAACGGCGAGCCCGCCGATGGCGTAGCCGTCGAAGCCGATCTCTTTCAGGGCTTCCGCGGAGGCGCGGCGCAGCGCCGGGAAGACACTGCCCTGCACGATCCCGAAGAGGCCGTAGCCCTCGCGAGCGCGAAAGGCTTCCTTGCAGCGCGCCGCCCAGCGCATGGAGCGCTCCATGGAGCGCTTGGCCTCGGCCTCCTCGACCGGGAAGGGCGTGCACTCGTCCAGCACCATGGTGATATTGGCGTCGAGCAGGTCCTGGATCTCCACCGCCCGTTCAGGGGTCAGGGCATGGCGCCCGCCGTCGATGTGGGACTTAAAGGTGACGCCCTCTTCGGTAATCTTGCGCAGGTCGGCCAGGGACATGACCTGATAGCCGCCGGAATCGGTCAGGATGGGTCCCTGCCAGTTCATGAAGCGGTGCAGGCCGCCCAGGGCCGCGACCCGCTCGGCCGTGGGACGCAGCATCAGATGATAGGTATTGCCGAGCACGATCTGCGTGCCGGTGGCGCGGACCTGATCGCTGGTCAGCCCCTTGACGGTGGCCGCCGTTCCCACCGCCATGAAGGCTGGCGTCTCCGCCGTGCCGTGCGCGGTGGTCAGGCGCCCGCGCCGAGCCGCGCCGTCCCGGCCCAAAATCTCAAACCCCAGACCGCTCATGCCGGCAAGTCCTCTTTCAGCCGCTCCAGGAGACAGGCATCGCCGTAGGAGAAGAAACGATAGCCCTGCTGCTTGGCGTGTTCATAGGCCTGGAGCATCCGCCGCCGGCCGCTGAAGGCGCTGACCAGCATCAGGAGGGTGGAGCAGGGCAGGTGGAAATTGGTGAGCAGCAGATCGACGGCCCGGAAGGTGAAGCCGGGCGTGATGAAGATCGAGGTGTCCCCCTGGAAGCTCGTGACCGCGCCGCTCTCAGCCGCCGCCGTTTCCAGGATGCGCAGAGAGGTGGTGCCGACCGAGATGACGCGCCCGCCCGCTGCTTTGGTCCGGGCGATGGCGTCGGCTGTTTCCGGGCTTACCTCGCCCCATTCGCTGTGCATCTTGTGGTCTGCGATTTTCTCCACCTTGACCGGCAGGAAGGTTCCGGCGCCGACATGCAGCGTCACCGAGGCCGTCTCCAGCCCGCGCTCCTTCAGCGCCGCCATCAGCGATGGGGTGAAGTGCAGGCCGGCCGTGGGGGCGGCGACCGCCCCTTCACGCTTGGCGAAGATGGTCTGGTAGTCGCGCAGGTCCTGATCGTCGGCGCCTTCCTCGCGTTCGATATAGGGCGGTAGCGGCGCTTCGCCGTACTGCTCCAACGCCGCGTGCAGCGCCTCGGGCGGCATGTCGAAGGCGAGCAGCAGTTCGCCGCCCTCCTGCTTTTCCAGTATCTCGGCCTCGAAGCCTTTGGCGAAGACGATACCCTCTCCGGGTCGAAGACGCTTGGCCGGGCGGCAGAAGGCGCGCCACAGCAGGCGGCCCCGCTCGTCGGCGGGTTCGGCCTTGTGGAGCAGGGCTTCCACCTTGGCGTTGTTGCGGCGGCCGCGCAGGCGCGCCGGGATCACCTTGGTGTCGTTGAAGATCAGCAGATCGCCGGGGCGCAGCAAGCCGGGCAGATCGGCGACGATATGATCGGACAGACCGTCCGCGCCCACGCGCAGCAGCTTCGCGGACTCCCGCGGTTCCGCGGGGCGCTGCGCGATGAAACGGCGCGGCAGGTCGTAGTCGAAGTCGGACAGCAGCATGACGGCGCGCTTCCTAGCAGCTTTGCAGGCGTGCTGCCAGAGCCCTTGCTACCAGGGCTCTCCATGACGGCTGTCCCAGCGGAGCCCCAGAATGACGCGCGGTTCGCTGACCTCGCTCAGACGGTGGAAGGGGCGGCGGCGCTCTCCGGCGAATCCGGGCGCGGTCATCAAAAGCAGGTCGCCGGGTCCGTTGGGCACCTCTTGCGGGGCGGCCCCGCTACGGTCGGCGACGATCTCGAACTTGCCGCGCCCCTGGAACACCAGAATGGCGACCAGCCCTTGATAGCGGATGTGGTCGACGTGCGGGGTGATGCCCCGGCAACCGCTGGGATAGCGCTGCACGATCATGTCGTTCAACTCGAAGCCCTCTGGAAGCAGCGCCGGGGTGAGGGCGGAGGCGGCGTCCATCAAGTCTGCTGTGAGCGCCGCCGCCAGATCGTGAAAGGGACCGGTCTCGCCAAGCTCCATGCAGACTTCGAAATCCTGCTGCACCGCCTTCTCGCCCGTTCCGACGACGGGACGGGCTGGCCGGTAGGTGAGCCTGTCCGAAGCCTCCAGATAGGTATGGCAGATGCCGCCGCCGAGCCAGGGGAGACTGACTGCGTCCTTATGCTTGAGATCCGCCAGCGCTTGGGACAAGGCGTGCAGGTCTCCGCGGTCGCCCGAACGGGGCTGTCTGACAGAAGAAGTCTCTTGCGCTTTCATAACCGGAGAAGATCGGGCCTCTTGGGCTCTGCGGCAAGCCCCTCGGCCAACTAGCTCTAGCCAGCCGCGCCGGGCTTGGTACAAGATGCCCTCCGGCACCGGGCAGATCGTCGTGAGGGAGAAGACGAAAGAGCCATGATGAACGTGACTTCGCGCCGACTTCCAGGGCGCTTCCTGGTATTTCTCTGCTTGACGCTGGCGGCGGGTCTCGCCGGGTTCGTTCCCTTGGCCGCGCGCGCGGATATCGAGATCATGAGTGACGACTCCGCGCTTTCGACCGCTTTGCAGGAGACCCCGATCCTCGAGCAGGCCGTGGCTTCCGGGCAGACGCCGCCGGTTTCCGAGCGCTTGCCCGATACACCCTCCGTCTATTCACCCCTGCCGCCCGAAGTGCTTGGAGAGCAGGGCGGGGAGTGGCGCATGCTGGTGGGGCGGGAAAAGGACGTGCGGCTTGGCTTCGTCTATGGCTATGCCCGTCTCGTGGGCTACAGCGAGGCCTTGGAGTTCCAGCCCGACATCCTGAAGGAGGTCGTTGTCGAGGATGGCCGCGCCTTCACCCTGAAGCTGCGGCCCGGCCACCGCTGGTCGGATGGCGCGCCCTTCACCAGCGAGGACTTCCGCTACTGGTGGGAGGACATGGCGAACAACGAGGAACTGTCGCCGGTCGGTCCCCCGGCTTCGCTGATCATCGAAGGGGAGTTGCCGACGGTCACCTACCCGGACAGCTACACGGTCCGCTACGAGTGGAGCCGGCCCAACCCCTTCTTTCTCGCCAGTCTCGCGCGGGCGCTGCCCTTGGTGATCTACTCGCCGTCCCATTACCTGAAGCAATTCCACAAGAGCTATGCGGAGCCCGAGGCGCTCGCCAAGCGGGTGGAGGAAAACGGCATGCGCGATTGGGCGCAGCTCCATGGACGCCGCGACAACCTCTCGCGCTTCGACAATCCCGCGCTGCCGACTTTGCAACCTTGGATGCCTGTGACCGAGCCGCCCTCGACCCGCTTTGAGCTCAAGCGCAACCCCTTCTTCCACCGGGTCGACAGCGCGGGCAAGCAGCTTCCCTATCTGGACCAGATGACCATCGTGGTGACGGGCGGCGACCTGATTCCGGTGAAGAGCGGGGCCGGGGATGCGGACTTGCAGGCGCGGGGCCTGCGGTTCGACGACTACACTTTCTTGAAGCAGTCGGAAGAGCGCTCGGGCTATGAGGTGCGCCTCTGGGACACGGTGCGCGGATCGGAATACGCGATCTACCCCAACCTGACGGTCAGCGACCCGGTCTGGCGCGAATTGAACCGCGACGTCCGTTACAGGCGGGCCCTGTCGCTGGGGGTGAACCGGCACGAGGTCAATCAGGTGATCTACTTCGGCCTCGCCAACGAGGGCAACCAGTCGATCCTGCCGGGCAGTTCCCTTTACGATCCCGAACTGCGTCAGCGTTATGCCTCCTACGATCTGGAGAGGGCCAACCTGCTGCTGGACGAACTGGGTCTTACTCAGCGCGACGACCGCGGCATTCGTCTACTGCCCGATGGGCGGCCGATGGAGATCGTGGTTGAGACGGCCGGCGAAAGCTCCCTGGAAAGCGATCTGCTGGAGCTGATCGGGGACTCCTGGCTGAAGCTCGGCATCAAGATATTCAACAGGCCGATGCAGCGCGAGGTGCTGAGAAACCGGGTCTTTGCGGGCGAAACGGTGATGACCCTCTGGCTCGGCTACGAGAACGCGGTGATCTCGCCGGGCATGAGCCCCGAGGAGTTCGTACCGGTGCACCAGGACAGCTTCCACTGGCCGAAGTGGGGCCAGTACCACGAAAACAAGGGCGCGTCCGGCGAAGGCATCGACATGCCGGTCGCTCAGCGGCTGATGGGGCTATACGAGAAGTGGGTCGCTGCGCGATCCACCGCCGAGCGGCGCGCCATCTGGAAGGAAATTCTGGAGATCCACGCCGATCAGGTTCTGACCATCGGACTGGTCGCGCAGGTGCCTCAGCCGGTCGTGGTCATGAACGGGTTCGAGAACGTGCCGGAAAAGGCGATCTACAACTGGGATCCCGGCGCGCACTTCGGGATCTACAGGCCCGATACCTTCTGGCAGCAGCGCTAAGGGTTTGATCCGCGCCGTCAGGTTTCCGTGGCGCTGCCCTTTGGGTCCGCCTCGGGCTCTTCTGGCGCTTCTTCCGGCGCCGTTTGGGGCGGGTTCTTGCGGCGGATGATGATGTCGCCGCGTTCGTTCATTTCCGGCATCTCATACTGCGGAATCTGCAGCAGCATCAGTTCCAGCGCGCGCATCAGGGTATCGAGGCCCTCGATCGCGAGTTCTTCCGGGCTCTGTTGCGCCTCCCCTTCGGCGCCCGGTTCCTGGGCCAGCACTGGATGGGCCGCGAGGCCCAAGACCAGGGCCAAGGCAGGCGCCGCCCTGCGGATCGGGAGAGAGTGGATTGCGGCTTTCATGCGAAAGGATATCCTTCGTTCCTGAGAGGTTATAATACTAAGATGGGGTCGAAAAGGGCCGCTGCAAACCCGCGCAAGTGAAAGAGAAGGAGCCATTGCGCGCCTTGCACGAGAGACTTGTATCAATTTTTGTATTGTGGCACTTTTCTACCGTTGGTTATCGAAGGGGGGCGGGTAACTTTTTGAGCCATCCCCCTGTTTTCAGATGAGAGGTCGAGGACAGAGCGGCCATGCCGTCGAGCGGCAGAAGGACGCGCGCTCTCCTGGACCGAGGATCACCCTGGCCCCCCAGGGTTAAACTAGAGGCGATAGACCCTTCGCGGGTCTCTCGCCTCTCTTTTTTTGCCTTTCGTCAGGGGCTGTGCCATTACGGCGAGGCGTGTTCGGAACACAGTCTGGCCAAGGGGGAAGGGCGGTGACGAAAGGGGCCATCGCGGCAGGACATCCCACCACCGCGAAGGCGGGCGCAGAGGTCCTGCGCGCCGGCGGCAACGCCTATGACGCGGCGGTTGCGGCGCTGGCGGCGGCCTGCGTTGCCGAACCGGTTCTGGCGTCCTTTGGCGGCGGCGGCTTCCTCCTGGCCGCGCCGAAGACCGGAAAGCCCTGCCTCTACGATTTTTTCGTGCAAACGCCCAAGCGAAAGCGGCCTGAGCAGCAACTGGAGTTCGTGCCGGTGGACTGCGACTTCGGGCCCGCCGTGCAGCGCTTCCACATCGGGCTGGGCGCCTGCGCCACACCCGGCGTCCTGGCCGGGATGGAGGCGGTTCACGCAGAGCTTTGTAAACTGCCCCTGGCCGACTTGCTGACGCCGGCGGTGGCGGCGGCGCGCGACGGCGTCGCCTGGCGGCGTTTCGATGACTATGCCCTTGGGGTTGTCGGTCCCATCTGGCGGCACCGGCCGGAGACAGCGGCGGTCGTCTCCGGCTTTTCGAAGTCCCAGCCGCTTCGCCAACCGCTGCTCGCCGGCTTTCTGGAGGAGATCGGGCGCAACGGCGTGCGCAGCTTCTACGAGGGTGAGCCCGCCGCGCGGCTGGCCGCTCTCTGCCGGGAGCGGGGCGGCCTACTGACGCGGGCTGATCTGGCGGAGTACCGGGTCGCAAAGAACGATCCGCTCGAGGTCTGCTTCGCCGGGGCCAGGGTGCTCATCACCCCGCCGCCTTCCTCCGGCGGTCTCTTGATCGCCTTCGCTCTCCAACTGGCGGAGGCTCTGGGCCTCGCCGATGTGAGCGATCCGCTGGAGCGTCTGGCCCTGCTGGCCCCCATCATGCAGCAGACGAACAAGGCGCGGGTCGATTCCGGCCTGTCCTCGGTCGAGGACGAGCGGGCCGAGGGTGACGCCATGGCACGCCTGCTCGACCCGGAGTTTCTGGCGGTCTATCGGGAGCGCATCCTGGGGGCGGATTCGGTCAGCCGGGGCACAACGCACATCAGTGTCGTGGACGCAGAGGGCAACCTGGCCGCTGTCACGCTTTCCAACGGGGAGGGCTGCGGCCATCTGCTGCCGGGCACGGGCATCCACCTCAACAACATGCTGGGGGAGGAAGACCTGAACCCCGCTGGCTTTCACGCCTGGCGGCCGGACAGCCGCATGGTGTCAATGATGGCGCCGACGGCCGCGCTCCTGCCTGGTGGCGGGCGCCTGGCGCTGGGGTCGGGTGGGTCCAACCGCCTGCGCACGGCAATCCTCCAAGTGCTGCTTGGGCGGCTCTCCACCGGCAGCGACCTCAAGCAGGCTGTGCGGGCAAGCCGCCTGCACTGCGAGGGCAGCAAGGTCTCCTTCGAACCGGGCTTTCCCGAAGGCGCCGCCGAGCTGCTCGCGCGCTTCGGTGAGACCGACCCCTGGCCCGAGACCTCCATGTTCTTCGGCGGCGTGCATGCCGTCGAAATGGAAAGCGGCGGCCAGGTCATGGCCGCCGCCGATCCCCGCCGGGCGGGGGTGTCGCTGGTGGTTTAGCGGATAGGGGCCGCTTCAGGCGGCTTCGGTCTCGCTGCTGCTGCGGCTCTTGGTGATGTAGGCCTTGGAGCAGTGTTCCGCGCAGTAGGGCTTCCCGGAAACCGAGGGCTCGCCGCAGAAGTGGAAGTCCGCATCGCCCGGATCACCGATCGGCCAGAGGCATTCGCTGGAGCCGGAGGCGGCGCGCGAGGCGCGGCGGTTGAGCACGGGAGAGCGGCGCTCGGTCTTCTCTTCCTCTTCGATCAGCGGCTTGGCCGGCCGGCAATGCATGGCCGTGGCCGACATCTTCGAGGTGTTGAGTTTCGGCGTCACCAGGGTCGGCTTGCCGCTGCGGGGCTTGGAAGAGCCGCCGCGCTTGATGGGAGAGGGCCGGGCGGGCAGATTGAGGCGGTGCGCCTTGCCGACCACGGCGTTCTTGGAGACCCCCAGGGCCTTGCCGATTTCAGAAGCGCTGAGCCCCTGTTCCCAGAGCTTCGTCAGTTCACCGATGCGTTCATTGGTCCAAGTCATCTGCCCCTCCGTCCTTCACGCGGTCTCAGTAAGCCAAATTCACTAGATATGGTGGGCTGTCCTGTTGAAAACACGATATCCAGTGTGTTCGAGGGAGTCGAGTCGCAAGGAATCTTTTGTTGTGGATAGATTGCCGGGGCGGTTACGGGCGAATCGGCAGAACGCCTGGACTGTGTTAGAGTTCCCCCAATCAGGAAACGGAAGGAAGACCAGCCCCGCCGCGCTTAGTGCGTTGTCTGTCGCGCGCAAGCTAGTGGCCTCTCAACAGAAGGCATAGCGTCCCGACCGTTTCTTATATTAGTCCTCACTCAGGGAGAGGGGCTCACCATGCAGATCGTCATTGACGGCAAGGATTTCAAACGTCTCAGCAGCGTCGCACAGGCCGAGATTCTGGGCCTGGTCAGCGATCTCGGCTCCACCGCCAAGAAGCAGGCGAAAGCCGCGCCGAAGGCGGCCGCGACAAGCCAGCTCGAGGCGAAGAAGGAAGCGGTTCAGACGGAGACCGAGGGTTTGCGCTGGCGCGAGCCGGTGGATCTCGATCTGGACCAGTGCCGCCGCCTGACCGCAGGCATGACCAAGAAGCAGCTCGATATCCTGAAAGCCTTCTCGAGCAAGAGCGGGCGCGCCAGCATGAAGAAGCTGCTGGAGGTCACCGGCGAGAAGGACCTTCACGGAATATCCAAGTTCCAGGGCCTCGCCACGCGCCATCTGCGCCACATCATCAAGGACCCGCACTACAAGGCGCAGCTCTTCGCCTGGGACTTCGACAAGACCAAGTGGGACAAGGGCAAGACCATGATCGTGGACGGGGAGTACTACGTCTCCCCCACGACCGCCGAGTCCCTGCGCAAGTTCTTCAGCAAGGCGGCCTAGGGCGGGTCAGCTACCGGAAAAGCGGGGCTTGCGTTTCTCCTTGAAGGCCGCGAGCCCCTCTTTGAAATCGTTGCTGCGCGCGGCTTCTGCCTGCAGGTCGCGCTCCAGGTCCAACTGCGCGCCATAGCCCCCGGCGCCGCCCTCCTTCAAGGCGCGCTTGATGAGGCCGTAGGAGCGCGTCGGCCCCGCGGCAAGACGCAGCGCGAGCGCTTCGACGCCCGCCTCGAGCTCAGCATCGGGCAGACAGCGGTAGATCATCCCGAGCGAGACCGCTTCGCGCGCCGGAAGCTCCTCGGCCAGCATCATCATCGCCTTGGCCCGGGCCGTCCCCACCAGACGGGGCAGCGCCCAGGTGCCGCCGCAATCGGGCATCAGGCCGATGCGCGCGAAGGCCTGCAGGAAGGACGCGCTTTCGGCGGCCAGGACGAGATCGCAGGCCAAAGCCAGATTACAGCCCGCCCCGGCGGCGATGCCCTGGACTTGGGCGATCACCGGTTTTTCCATGGTCGCGATGGTCATCAACACGGGGTGATAATAGGCGTCTAGGGACTGCGCCACGGCCTCTCCCGGGTCGCCCTCGAAGAGGGCCGCCTCGGAGAGGTCCTGTCCGGCGCAGAAGGCACGGCCGCTGCCGGTGAGGACCACTGCGCGGATATGGTCGTCCTTGGCCAGATCCTTCAGGGCGCGCCCCAGCTCTTCAAGAAGGGGACGGGTCAGGGCGTTCATGCGGTCGGGACGGTTGAGCGTGATCTTGCCCAGCGCGCCTTGCCGTTCCAGGATCAGGAGGGACTCGGTCATCTTCGACAATCTCCGGAGCGGAGGGATGGGGAACTCTCCGGTTAGACTGCCATTCCCCGGGGCCGGCAGAAAGAGTGAGAAGCACGCCATGAACTCAATTGGATCGACGGAGCGCGGCTTCGTTCCATCTTGGCTCCTGATGGCCGCGCTGTTCGGCTTGCTGGGTGTGGGCTTCGGGGCCTTCGCCGCGCACGCCCTCCAGGGCTCTCTGGAGCCGAAGGCGCTGGGTTGGGTTGAGACAGCCAGCGACTATTGGCTTGCCCATGCGCCGCTTCTGCTCGGCCTCTCCTTGCTGCTCGCGCGCAGGCCCAGCCGCGCCTTCCTGCTCAGCGCCTGGTCGGTAGCTTTGGGGGGGATGCTGTTTTCCGGCTCGCTGGTGGTCATGGCCTTGAGCGGAGTGACGGCGCTTGCCTGGATCACGCCGCTGGGCGGGGTGCTTCTGCTACTCGGCTGGGGCTGTCTTGCCGCCGGCGCCGTTCGCGTCCGCCATTGAGCCGCCGCGCCCACCCTCGGCGAAGAGCTCATGCAGACGATCGAGCAAGGGAATGACCCGCTCGCCGTTGAGCGAATAGTAAATCGTCTGCGCCTCGCGGCGGGTGGAGACCAGATTGTCCCGGCGCAGCTTCGCCAGGTGCTGGGAAAGCGCCGATTGGCTCAAGCCCACCTTCTCGCTGAGCTCGCCCACGGCATGCTCGGCGTGGGCCAGGTGGCAGAGAATGGACAGACGCCTGTCGTTAGCCACCGCTTTCAGCAGCGAGCTCGCAGGTTTTGCAGCGCGATCTAGACCCTGGTATCTCATGTCGTGAGAGGTATCTCTGCAGAACCTCTAATCAAGGGCTGTCGAATAGATTTTTTGCAGTGCGAAGAGGACGGCATGACGGAGTCTGAGAAACAGGGCGGTGATCCGGCGATGGAACTGGACGCGAGCGGCCTGAAGTGCCCCTTGCCCGTCCTCAAGGCGCGCAAGGCGATGAAGAGCTTGGCGAGCGGAGACACCATCCGCGTGCTTGCAACGGACCCTTCCGCGCTTCAGGATTTCCCGGCCTTTTGCGAGACCACGGGCCATGAACTGTTGGAGGCGGTCGAGGAGGAGGGGCGCTACCGTTTTCTGATCCGCAAGGCGGACGGCTAAAGCGGAAGGCTGACGCGAGAGAGCGAGAGGGATTGCCATGACGACAGTGCTCTACAGCCACGAAGCCTGCGCCGCCCATGACCCGGGCGACGGGCATCCCGAACAGCCTTTGCGTTTGAAGGCGGTGCTGTCGGCGCTGGAGGGCCCGGAGTTCAACGCACTGGAGCGGCGCGAGGCGCCCCGCGCCGAGCGCGCGCAACTGACCCTCGCCCATCCGGCGGACTATGTCGATCAGACCCTGGCGAGCGTTCCGGAAAGCGGGCGCGCCAGACTGGACAGCGACACCATCGTCTCCGCCGGGTCCGGCGAAGCTGCCTTGCGGGCGTCCGGCGCGGTCTGCGCGGCCGTCGATGCCGTGATGGCGGGGGAAGCCGCCAACGCCTTTTGCGCGGTGCGCCCGCCGGGGCACCATGCCGAGATCGCCCAGGCAATGGGCTTCTGCCTGTTCAACAACGTCGCCATCGGCGCCCTGCATGCGCGTGAGGCGCATGGCTGCAACAGGGTCGCGGTGCTGGACTTCGACGTGCATCACGGGAACGGAACCCAGGCGATTTTCTGGGACGACCCGGACCTGATGCTGATTTCCAGCCACCAGATGCCGCTCTATCCCGGCAGCGGATCGGCGCAGGAAAGAGGGGCGGCGGGCAACATCCTGAATCTGCCGCTCCATCCCGAAAGCGGCTCCGATTCTTTTCGAGAGACCTGGAGCGACGTAGCGCTGCCCAGGCTCGCCAGTTTCGATCCGGATTTCATCCTGGTTTCGGCGGGATTCGACGCGCACGAGGCGGACCCTCTGGCCGCGCTCCGGCTGGTTGAGGAGGATTTCGCCTGGATCACCTCGGAAATCCTCAGCGTGGCGGCCTCGGCCTGCGGTGGCAGGGTGGTCTCCACCCTGGAAGGCGGCTACGATCTGGACGCCCTGGGCCGAAGCGCTGCGGCGCACGTCCGCGCCCTGATGGCGGCCTGAGAGAACAGCAAGAAGGCTCTGATGACCATGTCCGATAAAACCGTCCCTCCTGAGATCGCCAAGCTCAGCTTTGAGGAGGCCTTGCAGCAACTCCGAAAAATCGTCGAGGACCTGGAGAAGGGCGAGGGTAAGCTTGAGGAGTCCATCGGGGCCTATCAGAAGGGCGCCGCCCTGAAGACCCATTGCGAACAGAAGCTGCGCGAAGCCCAGGAGCGCATCGAGAAGATCAGCCTTGGCCCGGATGGCAAGCCGAGCGGCAGCGAACCCCTCGATATGGACTGACGTCCTTGTCCGCTTTCAACCAGGCCCTTGAGGAGACCGCCGCTGCGGTGGAAGCGCTGCTTGAGCGCCTGCTCCCGCCCGTGGAGGGCCCGGAGGCGCGGGTGGTGGAGGCCATGCGCTACGCCTGCCTGCGCGGCGGCAAGCGCTTGCGGCCCTTCCTGCTGCTCCAGAGCGCCGCGCTCTTCGAGGTGCCGCCGCCGCGCGCGCTGCGCGCCGGTGCGGCCCTGGAGATGGTGCACTGCTACTCGCTGGTGCACGACGATCTGCCCGCCATGGACAATTCAGACCTCAGGCGGGGCCGCCCGACGCTCCACAAGACCACTGACGAGGCCACGGCGATCCTTGCGGGCGACGGTCTCCTGACCGAAGCCTTCGCCGTGCTTTCGGATCCTGAGACGCACCCGGACGCAGAGGTGCGCTGCGCGCTGGTCGCCGGCCTCGCGGCGGCGGGCGGCACGCGCGGCATGGTCGGCGGGCAGATGATCGACATCGCCGCGGAAGCGGGCAGGCTGAACCTCGATCTGGCCGAGCTGGAGCGGCTTCAGGCCTTGAAGACCGGGGCCTTGATCGCCTATGCGGTCGATGCCGGGGCCGTTCTGGGCAAGGCGCACCGGAGCGATCGCGAGGCGCTGAGGCGCTATGCCGCTGCGCTTGGTTTGGCCTTTCAGATCAAGGACGATATCCTGGACGTGGAGAGTTCGGCGGAAGAGCTGGGAAAACCTGCTGGACAGGACGCAGCGGCGGACAAGGTTACCTTCGTCGCCTTCCTGGGGGCCGGTGGAGCGCGAGAAAAGGCGCGCGCCCTGGTGGATGAAGCCTTGGGATGCCTTGATTCTTTCGGCGAAAAGGCGGAGTTTTTGCGCAAGACAGCCGAATTCGTGATCGACCGTAGGTCGTGATCTAAAGACCATCGGTTCGCTTTTCCGGAAAAGTGAGCCAAATCTGGCGCAAGGCCTGGCGCAACGATAGAAGAACGAGACGGTCCGCCAAGGACCGTTCGACGACCGAGGAGGAAAAGCCTTTGAGTGACCGCAGCGAGACGCCGCTTCTCGACCAAATATCCTCGCCTGCGGACTTACGCAAACTGCCCGCGGATAAGCTGAAAGCCGTCGCCGAGGAAGTGCGGCAGGACATGCTGCGCGCCGTCTCCACGACAGGCGGCCACCTGGGCGCTGGCTTGGGCGTGGTCGAACTCACCGTTGCGATCCACTACATCTTCAACACGCCGGACGACAAGCTTATCTGGGATGTGGGCCACCAGTGCTATCCCCATAAGATCCTGACCGGGCGGCGCGACCGCATGACCACCTTGCGTCAGGGCGGGGGGCTGTCCGGCTTCACCAGCCGCAAGGAGAGCGAGTACGATCCCTTCGGCGCCGCGCACTCCTCGACCTCCATCTCCGCCGGACTCGGCTATGCGGTGGCGCGCGACCTGCGCGACGACGATTTCACGGTGGTCTCGGTGATCGGCGACGGCGCGCTCTCCGCCGGCATGGCCTACGAAGCCATGAACAACGCGGGCGCAAGGCGCAGCCGCCTGATCGTCATCCTCAACGACAACGACATGTCCATCGCTCCGCCGGTGGGCGCGATGAGCGGCTACCTCTCGCAACTCATCTCCTCCAAGCCCTACCAGTCGGTGCGCCACCTGGGTAAGGAGATTGCGGCCAAGTTCCCGCGCGCCTTCGAAAAGGCGGCGCAGCGCGCAGAGGAGTACGCGCGCGGCTTTCTGACCGGTGGCACCTTGTTCGAAGAGCTGGGCTTTTTCTACCTGGGACCGATCGACGGCCACAACATGGACCACCTGCTGCCGGTGCTGCGCAACGCGCGCGACGGCGAGTATCTGGGGCCGATCCTGATCCACTGCGTCACGCAGAAGGGCAAGGGCTATCAGCCCGCCGAGGACTCCGCCGACAAGTACCACGGCGTCGCCAAGTTCGACGTGGTGACGGGCGAGCAGGCGAAACCCACGCCCAAGGCGCCTTCTTACACCTCCGTCTTCGCGAAAGGCCTGATCGCGGAAGCCGAGGCCGACGACTCCGTGGTCGCCGTGACCGCGGCCATGCCCTCTGGCACCGGGCTCGACAAGTTCGCCGAGCAGTTCCCCGACCGCAGCTTCGATGTCGGCATCGCAGAGCAGCACGCCGTGACCTTCGCCGCCGGGATGTCCTGCATGGGCTTGAAGCCCTTCGTTGCGATCTACTCCACCTTCCTGCAGCGCGCCTACGACCAGATCGTGCACGACGTGGCGATCCAGTCCCTGCCGGTGCGCTTCGCCATAGACCGCGCCGGGATGGTCGGCGCCGACGGCGTCACCCACCAGGGGTCATACGACATCACCTATCTGGGCTGCCTGCCGGGCATGGTGCTGATGGCCGCGGCCGATGAGGCGGAGCTGATGCACATGGTCGCCACGGCGGCGCAGATCAACGACCGCCCCTCGGCGCTGCGCTATCCGAGAGGCGAGGGCACGGCCAAGGTCGAACTGCCCGCGCGCGGCACGCCGCTCGAAATCGGAAAGGGCCGCATCCTCCAGGAAGGCAGCCGCGTGGCGGTGCTCTCCTACGGCACGCGGCTGGCCGAGGCGCTGGCGGCCGCCGAGATGCTCGGGGCCAAGGGGCTCTCGACCACAGTGGCCGACGCGCGCTTCGCCAAGCCCCTGGACGAAGAACTGATCCGGCGCCTCGCCGCCGAGCATGAGGTCTTGATCACGGTCGAGGAGGGCGCGGTCGGCGGCTTCGGTTCCCATGTCGGGCATTTCCTGGCCTGGGACGGTCTTCTGGACGGCCAACTGAAGTTCCGACCGCTCTGTCTGCCCGACTTCTTCATCGACCACGACAAGCCGGAAAAGCAGTACGAGCAGGCCGGCCTGACCGCCCGCCACATCGCCGCCGCCGCCTTGCAGTCGCTGGGCTACAACGAACCCGAGGTGGAGAGCGAGACATCCGGCCAGCGCGCCTGAGCGGTCTCCTCAAGAGGTCTTAGGGCTTTCCGCGCCGCCGGAGCTGGGACATAGTCCCGGCCACCATGATCGATCCGACCCTTCAATCCGCGCCCGGCCAGGGCGCCGGAGCGGTGGCTCCCCCACGCCCTTGGCTCACCGAGGTCAAGGCGACGGCGGCGCTTGCGCTGCCGCTGGTGCTGGCCGGTCTCTGCCAGGTGGCGATCTGGACCAGCGATGTGGTCATGCTGGGCTGGCTGGGTCCTCAGCCCCTGGCGGCGGCGACGCTGGCGGTGCATCTCCAGTTCGCCTTCATCATCTTCGGGCTGGGCGTGGTCAGCGCGGTGGCGCCGCTGGTGGCTCAAGCGCGCGGCGCCCACAAGCCGCGCGGCGTGCGCCGCTCGGTGCGCCAGGGACTTTGGGCCGGGGCCTTTCTGACGCTGATCTTCACGCCGATCTTCTGGTTCTCCGAGCCCTTGATCCTGCTGCTGGGGCAGGAGCCTGAGAACGCGGCCGACGCGGCGCTCTACATTCGCTGGATGCTGCCGGGCCTGGGCCCCGTGCTCTGGATCATGGTCCTGCGGATGTTCATCGCCGCCTTCGACAGGGTCCGGGTCGTGACCTACGTGACGGCGGCCGGCATTCCCGTCAACGTGCTGGTGAACTACGCGCTCATCTTCGGCAACTTCGGCATGCCGGCGCTGGGCCTCGCGGGGGCGGGCATCGCCTCCAGCCTGTCGAACGGCTTCATGTTTCTTTGCCTCTTGGGCTACGTGGTCGCCTGCCGGCCGTTCCGCCGCTATGGGATCCTGCGCCATCTGTGGAAGCCGGATTGGCCGCGCTTCGTCGAGATCTTCCGCCTGGGCATTCCCATCGGGATCGCCATGCTCTTCGAGGAGATCCTCTTCACGGTATCGGCCTACATGGTGGGGTTGCTGGGCACCTTGGTGCTCGCCGCCCACGCCATCGCCATGCAATGCGTTGCGGTCTCCTTCATGGTCGTCCTGGGCATCAGCCAGGCCGCGACCATCCGGGTCGGCCTGCACGCGGGCGCCGGCAGGCCGCAGGCGGCCTATCGCGCGGGCTGGGTGGCGCTCGCCATGGGAACCGGCTTCATGAGCTGCGTCGGGCTCTTCTACCTGATCGCGCCGGAATTGGTGATCTGGGCCTTTCTCGATGAATCCGCACCGGGCAGCGCCGCGGTGTTGGCGCTCGGCGTGCAGTTCATGTTCTTCGCGGCCCTGATGCAGGTCTTCGACGGGGCGCAGGTGATCGCCTCGGGCGCACTGCGCGGCCTCAAGGACGTGACCGTTCCCATGGTGGTGTCCCTGGTCAGCTACTGGGGCGTTGGTCTGCCGACCTCCGTGGCGCTAGGCTTCTGGCTGGGCTATGGCGGCTCGGGCGTCTGGGCGGGCATTCTGGTCGGCTTGGGGGCAGCGGGCCTGCTGCACACCGTAAGGTTCTGGTATCTGCGCGGCGTCACGCGCTGAACCCGGAAGGCTGAAAGGAAGGACCATGCCCGCCAAGAAGCGGATCGACCAACTGCTGGTGGAGCGGGGCCTCGCCGAGAGCCGCGCCAAGGCACAGGCGCTGATCATGGCCGGGCTGGTCTATCAGGAGACCCGCCGCATCGACAAACCGGGCCAGCAGGTGCCCGAAGACAAGGCGATAGAGGTCAAGGGTCAGGACCATCCCTGGGTCAGCCGCGGCGGCTTGAAGCTGGAAAAGGCGCTGGACGCCTTCGATCTCGACCCCGCCGGGCGGGTCTGCCTGGATGTCGGCGCGTCCACCGGGGGCTTTACCGATGTGCTGCTCAGCAAGGGTGCGGCGCGGGTCTACGCCGTCGACGTGGGCCACGGCCAGCTTGCCTGGAAGCTACGCCAGGATGACCGGGTCGTGGTGCTGGAGCGGACCAACGCCCGCCACCTGAGCCCGGAGATCGTTCCGGAACCGGTCGAGGTCATCGTCTGCGATGCTTCCTTCATCGGGTTGGCGCTCGTGTTGCCAGCGGCCCTGGCCCTGTCAGCGCCGGGCGCCTGGCTGGCCGCGCTGATCAAGCCGCAGTTCGAGGTCGGGCGAGACCGCGTCGGCAAGGGCGGCGTGGTGCGCGATCCGGCGCTGCATCGGGAGGTCTGCGAGCGGATCGCGACCTGGCTGGAGGACCAGCCCGGCTGGCAGGTGCTGGGCATAACCGAAAGCCCCATCACGGGGCCGGAGGGGAACGTCGAGTTCCTGATCGCGGGGCGGAGGGCCGAGGCGCCGGCCTAGGGCTGTCCCCTCTCCTCGAAGCGCCGGTCGAGCAGCAGCGTGCTGCGCGGGTCGCGCTGAAGGTCTTCCGCCAGCAACAGCCAGACACCGAGGGCCGCCTCGATCCTCGCCAGACTGGCGAAGGGAGCGCCGGAGAAATCCTCGAAGAGCTGCGCCCAGGGGTCCTTTTCTTCCGGCCAAGGCACGACGGCGAAATCGGCGCCCGGTGGGATGTCCGATTCGCTGCGCGCGATGTCGATCGCGGTATCGAGGCCGCCCAAGGTGTCGACGAGGCCCTGGCGCAGCGCATCCGCGCCGGTCCAGACCCGACCGCCGGCCGCCGCCTCGACCTGCTCGGCGGTGAGGCCGCGCCCCTCGGCCACCTTGGCGGTGAAGTCCTCGTAGATGCGGTCGAGCGTCGCCGAGAGGTTCTCGAGCTGCTCGGGCGTGAAGTCGCTGGTGGCCGCGTAGAAGTCCGCGTTGCGCCCGGCGCTGACGTCACCGATGGAAACGCCCAGGTCGCCCAGCAGCTCGTCGATCACGAACTTGCCGCCCGCGACGCCGATTGAGCCGGTGATCGTGCCGGGTTGGGCCACGATGCGCATGGCGGGCGCTGCGATGAAGTACCCGCCCGAAGCGGCCACGTTGCCCATGGAGACGATCAGCGGCTTGCCTTGCTCGCCCGCGCGCTTGACCTGCCGCCAGATGGTGTCGGAGGCCACGTAGGACCCGCCCGGGCTGTCGATGCGGAGCACGATGGCGCGGATGCTGGGTTCTTCGATGGCGCTGGAGATGGCATCGGACAATTGGTCGGAGGAGATCTGTCCGCCGGTCCCACCGAGAGGGGAATCGCTGCCCGGCCCCAGGACGATGCCGCCAATCGCGGTGATGTAGGCGATCTTCTGGGCGCTTTCGGAGACTTCCGGCTTTGTATCCTCGGCGTAGCGCTGCAGTGGGATGCTCTGGTAGTCCGCGCTGATCCGCGCCTCGACGGCGTCGATGAAGACATCCCAATAGGTCAGCCCGTCGACCAGCCGCGCCTGGCGCGTCTCCTCCGCTGACAGAGGCCCGCGGTCGATGGCCGCGCGCACCTCGGCCGGTGGCAGGCTGCGCGCCGCGGCGATGTCCTCCACCGCTCCCTCCAGCATGGAATCGACCAGCTGCTGAAGGTTGCGCCGCACCGGCTCAGGCTGCTCGCTTTCGATGAAGGTGCTGGCGAGCCCTTTATACTCCTTGCGCTGGTCGAAGCGCGGCTGGATGCCGAATTCGTCGAAGAAGTCGCGCAAATAGGGCGAGGCCAGATGGAACCCGGTAACGTCGAAGGAGGCGGATGGCTGCATCCAGACCTCCTCGAAGGCGCTGGCGAGGTAGTAGTGGAGCATGCCGTCCCCCGCCTCGCCGAAGCTCTCGGCAAAGGCGAAGGCGGGCTTGCCGGAAGACCGGAAATTCGTGATGGCCTTGCGCAGATCCTGTACCTGGGCGAGGCCCATGCCTCCGCGGCCGAGGTGCGCGACGAGACCCTCCACTTCCGGGTCGGCGGAGGCGCGCTCAAGGGCCTCAACGGCGTCCGAAAGCGTGATCGCGCGGCCGTCGAGTTGCAGGGCGCGCAAGATCCTCTGGCCGTCGTCCCGTTCCACGAGGCCGTCCGCGATATCCAGGGTGATCAGACGCGGTCCGGCGCTTTCCTCTTCCTGAAGCGCCAGCTTGCGTACTTGATCGGCATCGGAAGCATAGAGCACCAGCAAGGCGATCCCGCCGACGATCAGGAATCCGACCGTGGCGAGAATTCCCACGATGCACTTGAGCAAGAATAGGATGACACGCATTGTAGCTCCGCCTTACGTCGTGGGCGCCCCTGTTCAGGCTCCCTTGTTGCTTTGGCAATAGAATGCACGCTCTGAGGAGAAAGAGCAAAAGTCTTACCGCGTGAGTGTTAACAGATATCTGTGACCACCAAGAGATTCCCACTATGAGGATAGGGCCATGAGGCGGCGCGCGCGACCCGGCGGCGGCAAGCAGGCGGAACTGGTCGTTGAAGGCCTGGGCGGCCGGGGCGACGGCCTCGCCAGCCACGAGGGCAGACCGGTGTTCCTTCCCGGCGTCCTGCCCGGCGAGCGCGTGCTTGCGCGGATGGTGAGCCCCAAAGCAGGCGGCTTCCGCGGCGAGGTGGTGGAGTTGCTGGAAACCGCGCCAGAGCGCGTGGAGCCGGTCTGCCGCCACTTCGGCCCTTGCGGGGGCTGCGCTCTCCAAATGCTGGAGCCCGAAGCCTATCGAACCTGGAAGCAGGGATTGTTGCTGGAGGCTTTGCGCCGGAAGGGCTTGGAGCCTTCCCGCATCGCGCCGCTCCAATCCGCGCCGCCGCGCAGTCGCCGCCGCGCCGTTCTGGCGGCGCTGAACCTGGGCGGCCGTGTTCTCGTCGGCTTTCATGAGCAGCTCAGCCACCGCGTCGTCGATCTTGAGGAGTGCCATGTTCTCCGTCCGGCGCTCTTCGGCATGGTGGAGCCGCTGCGCGCGCTGATGCGGGCCGTCCTGCCGCCCAAGGGGTCGGCCGACTTGCACCTGCTGGATGCGGAGAATGGCATCGACCTTCTGATCGCCACCGAGAGCGAGCCGGGTCTCGCGGCGCGCGAGGCCCTTGCGGACTTCGCCCTTCGTCAAGACCTGGCGCGCCTCTCCTGGCGCAGCGGCGATGAAGAGGTGGAGTTGGTGGCGCAGCGCCGCCACCCGCTGGTCACCTTGGGCGGGGTGGCCGTCGAGCCGCCGCCGGGCGGCTTTCTGCAGGCAACGGCGGAGGGAGAGGCGGCCCTGACCCGCGCCGTCCTGGATTTTCTGCCGCAAGAGGGCGGCCGCTACGCCGATCTCTACAGCGGATTCGGCAGCTTCACCTTTCCGCTCGCAGCGAAGGGCAGCGTCTTGGCGGTGGAAGGCGACGCCGCTGCCGTTGCCGCCCTGCAGGCCGCCGCGAACCGCGCGGGTCTTGCGGGCCGGGTCACGGCGGAGCAGCGGGACTTGGCGCGCCAGCCGCTGCGCCCCGAAGAGCTGGCGGACTTCGACGCCGTCGTTCTGGATCCGCCGCGCGCGGGCGCGAAGGAGCAAAGCGACATGATCGCCGAAAGCAGCCTCAAGCGGGTCGTAATGCTGTCTTGCAGCCCGAACAGCTTCGCGCGGGACGCCAGGACGCTGGTGGATGCGGGCTTCCGGTTGGAGGAGGTCCGGGCCATCGATCAGTTCCTCTGGACCGGCCATCTGGAACTGGCGGCGCTCTTCGCCCGTTAGAGCATGTCGGCGAGGTCCAGCAGATCGTCTCCCTGGACCGCGAAGAGCTCTCCCGCCACGCGTTTTACCCCCGGCAGGCGCTCATAGAAGGTGACCGCCTGTTCATTGCTGGTCTCCACCCCCAGGAAGAGGCGCTTCCAGCGGCGCTGCGCGGCGATGCGCGCGAGGGCCGCCATCAGGGCCTGACCCAGTTTCTGGCTGCGGTAGGCGGGCTGCACGTAGAGCTCCTTGACGAAGAGTCCGGGCGCCAGGTCGGCAGGCCAGAAAACAGGGCTGTAGAGCGCAAAGCCGACCGGGTGGCGCTCGACCCCCTTGCGGCGCCCATGGGGTCCGCCGACTTCCGCGAAGAGTCCCTCGAACGAAGGGCTTGCGGCGCTGCCATAGTCCTTCAGCGCGCCCAGGACGTCGGGCAGGAAGACCTCCGGGGGATCGGGGCGGTCCTGCAGACACTCCAGGAGCAGTTCGGCGAGGCGCTCGTAGTCCTCCGGTCCGATCGGTCGGACGACGGCGGCTGTGCTTTTCGCCCCGCCGGTCATGGCCCTAGATCCGGCCGAGCTGGCCGCGGTGGCGCAACAGGTGATCCGCCAGGACCAGCGCCATCATGGCCTCGCCAACCGGCACCGCGCGGATGCCCACGCACGGGTCGTGGCGGCCCTTGGTGACGATTTCGGTCTCGTTGCCCTGCTTGTCGATGGTCCGGCGCGGCGTGAGGATGGAACTGGTCGGCTTGACGGCAAAGCGCACCACCAGGTCCTGGCCGGTGGAAAGCCCGCCCAGCACGCCGCCGGCCTTGTTGGAGAGAAACCGCGCCGCGCCGTCCTCTCCGATCCGCATTTCGTCGGCGTTCTCCTCGCCGGAGAGGACGGCCGACTCGAAGCCGGCGCCGATCTCCACCGCCTTGACGGCGTTGATCGACATCATGGCCTTCGCCAGGTCGGCATCCAGCTTGTCGTAAACGGGCTCGCCCAGACCGGCAGGAACGCCGGAGGCGACCACCTCGATCACGGCGCCGCAGGAAGAGCCCTTCTTGCGCACGGCGTCCAGATAGGTGGCCCAGCTCTCCGCCGCCTTGGCGTCGGGAGAAAAGAAGGGGTTCTTGTCGACTTCCGCCCAGTCGAAGCTATCCCGCTCGATAGCGTGCGGGCCCATCTGGACCAGACAGCCGCGGATCGTGAGCTTGTCGCCCAGGATATGGGAGAGGACCTTGCGCGCGACGCCGCCGGCCGCCACGCGCATGGCGGTCTCGCGAGCCGAGGAGCGGCCGCCGCCGCGCGGGTCGCGGATGCCGTACTTTTGCCAGTAGGTGTAGTCGGCGTGGCCCGGCCTGAACTTGTCGGCGATGTCGCCGTAGTCCTTGGACCGCTGGTCCTTGTTCTCGATGACCAGCGCGATGGGCGTGCCGGTGGTCTGCCCCTCGAAGACGCCGGAGACGATCTGAACCCTGTCGGGTTCCTTCCGCTGGGTGGTGTAGCGGGACTGGCCGGGCTTGCGCCGGTCGAGCCAGACCTGCAGCTCCTCCGCGCTCAGGGGAATGAGCGGCGGGACCCCGTCGACGACACAGCCGATCTCCGGCCCGTGGCTCTCGCCCCAGGTCGTGAAGCGAAAAGCCTCACCGAAGGAATTGCCAGCCATGCACCCTCTCCTCGGACGCCCCTGCCGCCCGTTGGGCGATCAGGCCTTGCTTCAAGCTTTGGGGTCGAGGCCGGCGAGCAGCTCGCGGACCTCGCTGGCGGCATCGACCGCCATCATCCCGATCACATTGTAACCGGAATCGACGTGATGCACCTCTCCGGTGACGCCGCTGGAGAGATCGCTCAGCAGGTAGAGACCGGCACCGCCGACCTCTTCGATGCTTACGTTCTTGCGCAGCGGCGAGTTGAGTTCGTTCCATTTGAGGATATAGCGGAAGTCGCCGATACCCGAGGCCGCCAAGGTCTTGATCGGCCCTGCGGAGATCGCGTTGACCCGGATGTTGCGCTCGCCCAGATCGGCCGCGAGGTAGCGCACGCTCGCCTCGAGCGCGGCCTTGGCGACGCCCATGACGTTGTAGTGCGGCATGACCCGTTCCGCGCCGTAGTAGGAAAGCGTCACCAGCGAGCCGCCTTCGTTCATGATGGCGTTGGCGCGCCGGGCGATGGCCGTGAAGGAGTAGCAGGAGATATCGAGGCTGCGCACGAAGTTCTCGCGCGAGGTATTGACGTACTTGCCCTTCAACTCGTCCTTGTCGGCGTAGGCGATGGCGTGGACGACAAAATCCAGCGAGCCCCACTCGTCCTTCAGCGTGTCGAAGACCGCATCGATCGAGGCGTCGTCGGTCACGTCGCAGGGCAGCACGATCTTGCTGCCGACCTGCTCGGCCAGCGGCTTCACACGGCGCTGAAGCGCTTCTCCCTGATAGGTGAAGGCGAGTTCCGCCCCCTGTTCGCTTACCGCCTTGGCGATGCCCCAGGCGATCGAGCGGTCGTTGGCGACCCCCATGATCAAGCCGCGTTTGCCCGCCATCAAGGACTTGTTTTCCGACATCTTCTGGCCGCCTCTTGGGTAGTGGTGCTCTCTTGGGCCCTCGTTCCCCCGAAAAGGGTCGCGATCAGGCCGCGCATCCTACACCAAAGCCTTTGGCGGTCAAATGCAGGCTGGACCCTGAATCGCGCCTCGGGCTTTGGCCCCAGGCGCTTTTGCTCTAGAGTCCGAGAATAGCGCATCGCGGAAGGGTTTGCCTATTGAACAATTTAGAACTGCGAGTGAGGGCAAAGAGTTTCGGTCTTTTCCTCAAGTTCGTCTTTAAGCGCTTTGGCGACGATGACGGCACCGGACTGGCGGCAGGGCTGAGCTATACGACCTTGCTGGCGCTGGTCCCGCTGGTGGTGATCGCACTCGCCATCTTCGCGGCCTTCCCGGCTTTCGAGAACGTGCGCGGCGATCTGCAGGCCATGATCCTGGAGTCGCTCCTGCCGACGCAGAAAGACGAAGTGCGGCAGTGGATGACGGGCTTCATCGAAAACGCCCGTTCCATGACCGGACCTGGCGTGGTGTTCCTGGGCGTGACCGCGATCATGCTGTTGATGCGCATCCACGCCGCGCTGGACAAGATTTGGAAAGTGACCGCCAAGCGGCCGCTGGTGACGCGGATTCTGACCTATTGGGCGCTTCTGACCATCGGGCCGATCCTGCTCGGCCTGTCTCTCTCCGTCACCGGCTATGTCTACGCGGTGGTGGAGGAGGCGGGCTCCGGCTTGCTGGGCACGGGAGCGGCCGAACTGGGCCGTCTTGTCGGGCTGTTGTTGAACACCGCGGCCTTCAGCTTCCTCTACGTCATCATGCCGAACCGGGCGATCCGCTGGCGTGACGGGTTTGTCGGCGCCTTCGTGGCCGCCGGCCTTTTCGAAATTCTGAAGAACCTCTTTGCGATCTATGTCGCCGGGGTTCCCTCCTATCAGGCGATCTACGGCGCGCTCGCCAGCGTCCCCATCTTCCTGCTCTGGATGTACATCGTCTGGATGGTGATCCTGCTCGGCGCCGAAGTGGCCGCGGCCCTGCCCGAGTGGCAGGCCTATCGCCGCCGGCAGGCGCGGGTGGGGGCGCCGATCGACCGCCTGCCGATCGCGCTCATCCTGCTCGACCGGCTTCTCGAGGCCTCGGAAAAGGGCGATGCGCTAAGGGGCCGGACGCTCCGCTACGGACTGCCCGCCACCCTGCCGGAGATCGACGAGGTGATGGTGCCCCTGGAGAAGAAGGGCTACATCCTGCGCAGTTCGCGGGGCCGCTTCGGCCTGGGGCGGGACCTGCGGGCGGTGACGCTGGGCGACCTGCTCAAGGTTCTGGGGCTGGACCTCGGCACCTCACAGGGCTGGCAGGAACCTGCGCGCGGTGTGATCGGCCAACTGCGCTCCGAGACGGAGGCACTGGAATCCCGGCCGCTCATTGACGTGCTGGAGGCCCACAAGAAACAACCCGCCGAGCCGGATGCGGCTCAGCGGGTTGCCGAATAGCCCTTGGTCGGGTGAAGAGCGTCGTTGCTTAGTTGACGATCTTCCAGCTGCCGTCAGGCTGCTGGCACGCCGTGCCGTAGCCCTCTTCAGCCTTGCCGCCGACATAGATCGTCTGCTGGAACTCACGGCAGTAGGCGCCGCTGCTGCTGGTGCCATCGCGGACCGGCGTGACGGAGCCGCTGTGGCCGGTGTTGGGGTTGTTCCAACTGATCGTTTCGCCCACGGGCGCGGTGCGCGCATCCTCGTAGGCCTCCTGATGGAGCAGACGGTCGCGCTCGTCCAACTGGCGGCCGATCTCGGAACCGAGCATGCCGCCGAGCAGCGTACCGACCGCAACCGCCACGAGGCGGCCCGAGCCGCCGCCGATCTGAGAGCCGATCACAGCGCCGCCCGCAGCACCGGCGAGCGTGCCCACGGTCTGCTTGGCGCCGACATGGTTGCAACCGGCGAGAACCAAAGAAGTGAGAGCCAAGGCGCCCACGGTTTTCTTCATCATCACGCTGCTCCTTTCCTGAACTGCGTGTCGAAAGGCTGATTTACCCCTACATATACGAACAGCGCCTTGCTATGCATCCCCCTCGGGAGTGACAAAAAATGGCCGGAGGCGCTTGGCAGAGCGGCGTCGAAGTCAATATATGCAGGCAAACCTTAGGTTTAGACTAATTTTTTTATCCACCTAAGAAATTTTTGGCGGAGAGCATGGACCCCTCAAAAGATCCCTTGGTTTTCTTCGGCGAGTGGTTTGCCGAGGCAAAGGAAAAAGAAGCGAACGACCCCAACGCCGTGGCCCTCGCCACGGTCGGCGAAGACGGCATGCCTTCCCAACGCATGGTCTTGATGAAGGACTATGACGAGGCGGGGTTCGTCTTCTACACCAACTACGAAAGCCGAAAGGGCCGCCAGCTCCTGGCCCATCCGAAGGCTGCGTTGCTGTTCCACTGGAAATCCCTGCGCCGTCAGGTGCGCCTCGAAGGTGAGGTGAACCCCGTGAGCGAGGAGGAGGCGGACGCCTACTTCGCGACCCGCCATCGCTCAAGTCAGATCGGCGCCTGGGCGAGCCAGCAGTCCCGCCCCCTGGAGGGGCGTTTCGAGCTGGAGAAGCGGGTCGCCCAATACGCCGCCAAGTTCGGCGTGGGCGCGGTGCCGCGTCCGCCCTACTGGTCGGGATTCAGACTCGCCCCGCGCATGATAGAGTTCTGGCAGGATGGCGCGTTCCGGCTGCACGATCGCCTGGTTTATCACCGTAGCGACTCCGGCGGCTGGACCACCGAGCGCCTCTATCCGTGAGGGAAAGTCTGCCTTGAGGGAGAGCCTGTCAGACCATGAGTGAGCCCGGATGACCGAAGAGTCCCTGGAAGCACCGCGAGGGGCCCGCTTGGACCGGGAGGCCCAGGGCCGCTTGATGCGGCGCGCAACCTATGCCTCGGTCACGGTCGCCTTGATCCTGATCATGGCGAAGGCCGCGGCCTGGGGCTTCTCAGGGTCGGTGGCCGTTCTGTCGACGCTGATGGACTCCGTGCTCGACGCCCTGGCGTCGCTCGTCAATCTCTTCGCGGTGGGCCATGCACTGACCCCGCCGGACCGCGAGCACCGCTTCGGCCACGGCAAGGCCGAGCCGCTGGCGGCCCTGGCACAGGCGGCCTTCATCGCCGGATCGGCGGTTTTCCTCCTGATCGAGGCGGGCAAGCGGCTCTATGAGCCGCGCCCGGTGGAAGCCAGCGAGATCGGCATCGGCGTGATGGTTTTCTCCATTGTCATGACCTTGCTGTTGGTGCGCTATCAGCGCTACGTCATCAAGGAAACCAAGTCGCTGGCGATCTCGGCCGACTCCCTGCACTACGTCGGCGACCTGCTCGTCAACGCCGCGGTGATCGTCGCTCTCCTGCTCTCCACCCAGTTGGGGATGCTCTGGGCGGACCCCGTGTTCGGCCTTGGTATCGCCGCCTACATCTTCTGGAACGCCTGGATGATCGCGCGCGGCGCGCTCGACATGCTCATGGACCGCGAGCTGGAGCCCGAGGAGCGACAGCAGATCGCCGACATCGTGAAGGGGCATCCCGAGGTTCGCGGCCTCCACGACCTGAAGACCCGCGCCGCTGGTCCGCAGAAGTTCATCCAGATGCACCTGGAGATGGACGGCAACCTAAGCCTCTGGCGCGCGCACGAAATCTCCGACGCCGTCGAGGCGGAACTGGAACAAGCCTTCCCCCATGCCGAAATCCTGATCCACCAGGATCCCGACGATCTGGCGGCGCGCCGCGCCTCCAGGAAGTCTGGGCGGCTTTAGCCGCCTCGCGCCGGATTTTCCCCTCATTCCAACAGCTTGATTTAGGTCAATGCCGCCCAGCGGCTTAGAGCGGAAGCTGATGCTTGGATTAACCGGAGAGGAAACGGGAGGACCATAAGCCCATGAAAATTGCGGCAGTGCTGGCTCTCGCCAGCGGTAACGAGGATGGCGAGCAAACCTTGAAAATGGCGGCGGGACTGGCCCAGTCCTGCGATGCTGGCTTGGATATTCTGCATGTGCGGCTCGATCCGCGCCTTTCGGTCCCGCTCGTGGGTGAGGGCATGGCGGCGGGCATGGTCGAGGAGATCATGGAGCGCAACGAGCGGGACGCCAAGGATCGCGCCGAAGCGGCCAGGCGTCAGGCGGAGGCCGTGGCCTCGGCGCATGGCCAGTCGCTTCAAAGCGGGGAGGGCCAAAGGGGAGAGGGTGCCCGCGCCAAGGGCTTTTCCATCGCGTATCAGGAAGTGGTCGGCAGCGAACCGGAAGAACTGCGCAAGGTGGCGCCCTATCACGACCTGATCGTGCTGGACCGCCCCGACCTTGAGAACGACGCCTATTCGACCATCTCGGTCGAGGGCGCCTTGATGGAGACAGGCCGCGCGCTGCTGCTCTCGCCGCCGGGGGGCATTGAGAACCCCTTGGGACATATCGCAATCGGCTGGGACGGCTCGAAGGCCGCCACCCATGCAGTGGCGGCAGCCCTGCCTTTGCTTGCCAAGGCTGAGAAGGTCACCGTCATGACCATCGAAGAGCGGGGAAAGACCGGCGACGCGGAGCGCCTGACCGCCTATCTGGCGCGCCACGGCATCGCCGCCACGGCCTTGCACATTCCCGCAGAAGGGATTGAGGCGGGTTACGCGCTGCTTGAGAATGCCGCCACCAACGGCGCACACTGTCTGGTGATGGGCGGCTATGGGCATAGCCGCCTGCGTGAGTTCATCTTCGGCGGCGCGACCGAGAATGTGCTGCGTTCGGCCGGCATCGCCGTGCTGATGGCCCACTAGACCCAAAGCAAAAAAAGCGAGAGTGACATCATGAGTTTGGACCGCATCAGACTTGAGCTGGCCCGCGACCCGGAGCATCCGGAAGGCAGCAGCCGCCACGGGTACGAGTTCATCGTGCCTTTGGACAGCGAGGGGCGCATAGATCAGGACGAATGGAAGAAGAACCGGGGCAAATGCCGGGTGCATCGTTTTTGGGTCGGAGAAGAGGATGAGATCGGCCACATGGTGCGCACCCGCGGCGGCAAGTGGGCCTTCCACTACGACGTCAACGGCGATCCCGACGAGGACGAGACCGGCTTCCGCCTGGATGAGCATGTCTTCAAGCCGGGCGAGTACGTCTCCATCAAGGAGTACGATGGGGAGCTGCGGACCTTCCGCGTGGTCTCCGTCCGGCCCGCCTGAAGAAGGCGCAGAAGGGCGCTATTCGACGGCGCGGGGCTCTGATAGGCTCAGGCCCCATGAGCCAGGATCCCAGCCGCAAGAGAGTGCTCCTGACCGGCGCAAGCCGGGGCATCGGGCATGCCACCGTCAAGCGCTTCTCGGACGAGGGCTGGCAGGTCGTGACCTGTTCGCGCGAGTCGATTCCCGAGCACTGCCTGCGCGACCCCAACTGGACCAATCATATCGAGGCCGACCTCGCCGACCCGGCCAGCCTGAAGGACTTCACCAAGCAGGCGCTGGCGCTGATCGGCGACCAGCCGCTCCACGCCCTGGTCAACAACGCCGCCGTTTCGCCTAAGACGCCCTTCAAGGAGCGGCTGGGCGTGCTGAATGGCGGGATCGAGGGTTGGCGTCAGGTCTTCGAGCTGAATTTCTTCGCGCCACTGGCGTTGGCGCGCGCCTTCGCCGTGCCGCTGCGCCGGGGCAAGGGTGCCATCGTCAACATCACCTCCATCGCCGGGCATGCGATCCATCCCTTCGCGGGCTCGGCCTATTCGACCTCAAAGGCGGCGCTCTCGGCGCTGACGCGGGAAATGGCGGTGGAGTTCGCCGAACTGGGGGTGCGCGTGAACGCCGTCGCGCCCGGCGAGATCGAAACGGCGATGGTGGGGGAGGAGTACGAGGCCCTGATCCCGCGCATTCCCATGCACCGCATGGGCAAGCCCGAAGAGGTGGCGGCAGCCGTCTATCAGCTGTGCAGCGCCGATTTCGGTTATGTCACCGGCACGGAGATCTTCGTGACCGGAGGCCAGCACCTCTACTGACGCGGATTACTCTATTTCCCTGAGGGTCTGCCAGTCGCCTTCGAGGCGCCGATCCTACTCGGCGAGGCGGTCGGCCTGCGCTTCGAACCAGGCGACGCGGGCGCGGGCCTGTTCGATCTCCAGATCGAGCCAAGCGGGCAGGAGGCCGGTCGCCGCCTTGTTGTTCTTCTTCAGATCTTCGAGCCGCGCCAGCTCCTTCTCCGCGACTTCCGCGAGCAGATCGACCTGACGCGCCGCTTCGGCGCGCTCCAGCAGGTGGAGCAGCCGCAGCTTGATGGCCAGGATCAGCTTGTTGACGTCCGAGGTGGGCGCGCGCACGCCGGCGCAGAGCAGACGGGTCACTTCCTCGCGGCCCGCCTCTGTGATGCGCAGCATGCTGTTGTCGTCCTGGTCCTCCTCGTCGAGCTTCTCGATCAGACCTTCGACCTTCAGCAACTCCAAGGGAGCCGCCACCAGTTCCAGGGAGGGACCGACGACGCGGGCGGTGAAATGCCGGACAGCGCTTGCGAGATCGGCGTAGCCGGCTTCTTCCTCGGCCAGAAAGCCGAGAGCCAGAAGGCGGATCGCTTCGGATGGGATCAGCGTGTTGTCGCGGTACAAGGCCGTTCTCCCCGCAAAAGGCGCACCCGAGGGCAGCAGCGCCAGGAGGTTTTACGTTAGCCACCTATAAAATAGGCTCGCGTCAGGGTGAAGTCCATAGCGGGCGCGGAAAAGAAAAAGGGCGTCCCCGGGATTGGCCGGGAACGCCCTTTTTTGTTTAAGGCCCTATTGTCCGGGCCGGCAAGGCCGGGGACTTAGGACTTCGGCTCTTCCTCGTCAGCGGTCGCGTCACTGGCGGCCTCTTCGGCCTCGGCGACGGCGGCTTCCGCGTCCTCGGGGGTCGTACCCTCTTCGTCTTCCGCTGCGGCCTCGGCCTCTTCAGCGGCTTCCGCGAGTTCCAGAGCCTCTTCGATGGCGGCCTCTTCGGCCTCCATCTGGGACTCGGTGGTCGCCATTTCGCCGGTGGCGGCCTGGGTCTCGGCCTCAGCCTCCGAACGCGCCACGTTCACGGTGATCTCGATCGAGACCTCCGGGTGCAGACGCAGGCGGATCTGGTGCAGGCCCAGGACCTTGATGGCCTTGTCCAGCACCACCTGGGCGCGGGAGACCGTCATGCCCGCCTCGCTGACCGCATCGGCGATGTCACGGGCGGTGACCGAGCCGTAGAGCTGGCCGGTGTCGCCCGCCGAGCGGATCATGATCACCTTCAGGCCTTCGACCTTTCCGGCGATCTGTTCGGCTTCCTTGCGGCGCTCGAGGTTCTGGGCCTCGAGCTGGGCGCGCTGCGCTTCGAAAACCGCTTGGTTTTCCTTGGTGGCGCGCAGGGCCTTTTTCTGCGGCAGGAGGAAGTTGCGCGCAAAACCCGGCTTGACGGAGACGGTGTCGCCCATCTGGCCGAGGTTCTCGATGCGCTCCAAAAGGATCACGTCCATGATACGAACCTCCGCCTTACTTCAGCACATAGGGAAGCAGAGCGAGGAAGCGCGCGCGCTTGATGGCGCGGGCCAGTTCACGCTGCTTCTTGGCCGACACGGCCGTGATGCGGCTGGGCACGATCTTGCCGCGCTCGGAGACGAAGCGTCCCATGAGCTTCAGGTCCTTGTAGTCGATCTTCGGCGCGTTGGGGCCGGAGAAGGGACAGGACTTGCGGCGGCGGAAGAAGGGGCGGCGGACGGCGCCACCGCTGCTGACAACACGTACGGTAGACATCAGTTGCTATCTCCTTCCTGCTCGGCGCGCTCTTCACGCGGACGGCGCTCGCCACGGTCGCCGCCACGGTCACCCCGGCGGTCGTCACGGCGGTCGCTACCACGATCGCCGCCACGGTCGTCACGGCGGCCACCCGGGCCTCCGCGCCGGTCGTCGCGGCGGTCCTTCTGCTGCATCATCGCAGAGGGGCCTTCTTCCAGCTCCTCGACGCGAACGGTCATGTAGCGCAGCACGTCCTCGTTGAGACGCATGTTGCGCTCCATCTCCAGCACCGCGTCGCTCGGGCCGTCGATGTTGAAGAGCATGTAATGCCCCTTGCGGTTCTTCTTGATCTTGAAGGCGAGGTTGCGAAGACCCCAAGACTCGCGCTTGGTGACCTTGCCGCCGCCGGTTTCGATGATCTGAGCGAATTCGTCGCTGAGGCCTTCGACCTGCTGGGTCGAGATGTCCTGGCGCGCGATGAATACGCACTCGTAATAAGCCATAACTGTCACTCCTCATGGCTGTTATTGGGACGGAGCCGCCTGATTGACGGCCACCCGGCCCTAGCCGAACCTTTTCCCGTGAGGGCCCGCGAAGGCTCGGCGAGGAGATTGCGAGGAGCCGGACTATAGCCATGACGCCTTGCCGTGCAAGGGGAATCTGCGGATTCGCCGGCGCCTGTCCGGCGCGACCGCTTGACAGGGCCCCGAGGGTGTCTATCACTAGCGCCCGCTTGGGGTTGGCCGGCCAGGATTCGGTCGACTCCGCGAAAGCGTTTAAGCTTTTTCAAAAGCGAAGCCCGAAAGCAGCAAAAAAGCAGGCTTCGCCGCCAAGGGGAGGGTAGCCGATATGGCACGCGCGTTCGTCTTTCCAGGTCAGGGGTCCCAGGCCGTGGGGATGGGTGTCGCCCTGGCCGAGGCCTTTCCGGTCGCCCGGCAGGTCTTCGAGGAGGTCGACGATGCGCTGGACCAGCACCTCTTCCGCTTGATGGCCGAGGGGCCGGAAGGCGATCTGACCCTGACCGAGAACGCCCAGCCCGCGATCATGGCCGCTTCGCTTGCAGTGGTGCGCGTGCTGGAGAGCGAGGGCGGCTTCATGTTGGCCGAAAAGGGATCCTATGTCGCCGGCCACTCCCTGGGCGAATATTCTGCCCTGACGGCGGCGGGCGCCTTCACGCTGTCCGACGGAGCGCGTCTCCTGAAGCGGCGCGGGCAGGCCATGCAGCAGGCGACCCCGGTCGGGACCGGCGCGATGGCCGCGCTGCTCGGTCTGGACCTGCCCGAAGTGCAGGCCATCGCCGAAGAAGCCGCTCAAGGAGAAGTCTGTCAGGCCGCGAACGACAACGCGCCGGGCCAGGTCGTGGTCTCCGGCCACGCCGCGGCGGTCGAGCGGGCCACTGAAATCGCCAAGGAAAAGGGCGCCAAGCGCGCGGTGCTGCTGCCGGTGTCCGCTCCCTTCCACTGCGCCCTCATGGCTCCGGCGGCCGATGTCATGGGCGAGGCGCTGGAAGCCGTCACCATCCTTCCGCCCAGCTTGCCGGTGGTCTCCAACGTGGCGGCGGCCCCGGCCGTGGACCCCGCCACCATCCGCCGTCTGCTGGTCGAACAGGTGACGGGCATGGTGCGCTGGCGCGAAGGCGTCTTGGCGATGCGCGACCTGGAGGTCGATTGTCTGGTCGAACTGGGCAACGGGAAGGTGCTGAGCGGGTTGACCCGCCGCATCGAACGGGAAATGAACTCCCTGAACGCTGGGACGCCGGAAGAGATCGAAGCGCTGCTGGCCGCGCTGTGAGCGCCGGGGCGAGTTGAAAACGACAGAACCGAGGAGAGAGCGATGTTTGATCTGACGGGCAAGGTGGCGCTGGTGACCGGCGCTTCGGGCGGCATCGGGGGCGCCATCGCCCGCGCGCTTCACGCCCAAGGCGCCTCTGTCGGGCTGAGCGGCACCCGCGTGGAACCGCTGGAGAGCTTGGCCGCCGATCTCGGCGAGCGCGTGGCCGTGCTGCCCTGCAACCTGTCGGACGCCGTGCAGACCGAAGCGCTGGTCGGGCAGTGCGACGAGGCGCTGGGGCCGCTCGACATCCTGGTCAACAACGCGGGCCTGACCCGCGACGGTCTGGCACTGCGCATGAAGGACGAGGACTGGCAGGCTGTGCTGGACGTCAACCTGACGGCTTCCTTCCGCCTGACGCGCGCCGCGCTGAAGGGCATGATGAAGCGCCGCTCCGGGCGCATCGTCGGCATCACCTCCGTGGTCGGCGTCACCGGCAATCCCGGACAGGCGAACTATGCGGCTTCGAAGGCCGGGCTGATCGGCATGACCAAATCGCTGGCGCAGGAGGTGGCGAGCCGTGGCGTGACGCTCAACTGCGTGGCGCCGGGCATGATCGAAACCGCCATGACCGACGCGCTCAACGAGCAGCAGCGCGACAGGATATTGCAGAACATCCCCGCGGGACGCCTGGGCAGTTCCGACGATATTGCCGCCGCCGTCGTCTATCTGGCGAGCCAGGAGGCAGCCTACGTAACCGGTCAGACGCTTCACGTGAACGGCGGCATGGCCATGATCTGAGGATCGTAAGAACGCTGGGGCTTGCCGTGGGCGGCGCGGAATTTTTTAATTGGTGCCGGCTCGCTGGAAAGTCTATTGCAAAGATGTTAAGAGGCTAGCGGCTTTTCCGGCGCGCTTAGGCCGCTTGGCAAGAAAGAGGGACGGGAGCCCTCTTTTGGTTAAGACTAGGAACGATGCTTAAATCAACTGAAGGACGAAGGTGGACGAAACCATGAGCAACGATATCGCCGACCGCGTTAAGAAGATCGTCGTCGAGCACCTGGGTGTGGACGAGGACAAGGTTACCGAGACGGCCAGCTTCATCGACGATTTGGGGGCGGACAGCCTCGACACGGTCGAGCTGGTTATGGCTTTCGAGGAAGAGTTCGGCTGCGAGATCCCCGATGACGCGGCTGAGAAGATCGTGACCGTCAAGGACGCGATCGACTTCATCTCCAGCAACTCCTAAGGCTAGCGCGACACGCCTTCCGGGGCTCCCCGCCACGGGGAGACTCCGGGAAGTGCCGCACTACGTGCCGGGTGCATCGAGCGGCGTTCCGGGGCGCGGCAAGAGGTGAAGAGTCATCATGCGAAGAGTCGTCATAACCGGAATGGGTATCGTCTCCCCGCTTGGCGTCGGGGTGGAGAATGTATGGAACCGTCTGACCTCCGGTCAGTCGGGCCTGCGGCCGATCCAGAGCTTCGATGTCTCGGACCTGCCCTCCAAGATCGCCGGCACCATCCCCCGCGGTTCCACCGAGGAGGGGCTGTTCAACGCCGACGACTACCTGGAGCCCAAGGACCAGCGCAAGAACGACACCTTCATCCACTACGCCATGGCCGCCGCCGACGAGGCGATTGCCCATGCGGGATGGACGCCCGATGACCCCGAGGAGCAGGAGCGCACCGGCGTTCTGATCGGTTCTGGCATCGGCGGCCTCCAGTGGATCGCCGAGGGCAGCATACAGCTCAACGAGCGCGGTCCCCGGCGCGTGTCGCCCTTCTTCATCCCCGCCGCGCTGATCAACCTCGCCTCCGGGCAAGTCTCGATCCGCTACGGGTTCAAGGGCCCCAACCATTCCGTGGTGACGGCCTGTTCGACCGGCGCGCACGCCATCGGCGACGCCTCGCGAATGATCGCGCTGGACGACGCCGACGTGATGATCGCGGGCGGTGCGGAAGCGGCGGTCTGCCGCCTGGGGATCGCGGGTTTCGCCGCGGCCCGCGCGCTTTCCACGAACTTCAACGACACGCCTGAGAAGGCCTCGCGCCCCTGGGACAAGCAGCGCGACGGCTTCGTCATGGGCGAGGGCGCCGGTGTCGTGGTCCTGGAAGAGCTGGAGCACGCCAAGGCGCGCGGCGCCACCATCTACGCCGAGGTCGTGGGCTACGGCATGTCGGGCGATGCTCATCACATCACGGCCCCGCCGGCTGACGGCAACGGCGGCTTCCGCGCCATGAAGGCCGCGCTGAAGCGTGCCGGGATCGAGCCCACGGCCATCGACTACATCAACGCCCACGGCACCTCCACGCCGCTCGGCGACGAGATCGAACTGGGCGCGATCAAGCGCCTCTTCGGGGATCATGCCTACAGCCTCTCCATGTCCTCCACCAAGTCGGCCATCGGCCACTTGCTGGGCGCGGCGGGAGCCGTGGAGGCGATCTTCTCCACCCTGGCGATCACCAACGATCTGGCCCCGCCGACCCTCAATCTGGACGACCCGAGCGAGGGCTGCGACATCGACCTCGTGGCGCACACGGCCAAGAAGCGGCCGATCACCCACGCCATGTCGAACTCCTTCGGCTTCGGCGGGACCAACGCCTGCCTGATCCTCGCCAAGGCGCAGTAAGCGGGCGCGCGAAAGGCGATGCTTCGCTGGGTCCTGCGGCTGATTCTGCTGGCCATCGTCCTGGCCACCCTCTCGCTTTTTCTGGCCAACCGCTGGCTTGACGAAAAGTTCACCGCCGAAGGCCCCTCCAGCGTGGAAGAGATCATCCTGGTCCCGCGCGGAAGCGGGCTCAGCACCATTGCGGTCCTGCTGGAGCGCGAAGGGCTGATCGCCGATCCGCTGGTCTTTCGGCTGGGCGTGCGCAAGGCCGGGGCGGGCGCGGAGCTGAAGGCCGGGGAATTCGCCATCCCGGCGGGCGCGTCGCCCCGACAGATCATGGAGATACTGCGCGAGGGCCGGGCCCTGGCGCGCCGCGTCACCGTGCCGGAGGGTCTCACCTCCCGCGAGATCCTGGCGCTGGTCTCAGAGGCGGAGCACCTGGAAGGCGAACTGCCGGAGCCGCCGCCCGAGGGCAGCCTGCTTCCCGAGACCTATCACTATCAGCGCGGCGACGGGGCGGGCGAGCTGATCGCGCGCATGGAAGAGGCCATGCAGACCACGCTGCAAGACCTCTGGGCGGAGCGGGCCGAAGGCTTGCCGCTCGCCAACCCTGAAGAGGCCGTGATCCTCGCCTCCATCGTCGAGAAGGAAACCGGTGTGGGCGGAGAGCGGCCCCTGGTCGCCTCCGTCTTCTACAACCGCCTTCAGTTAGGCATGCCCCTTCAGTCCGACCCCACCGTCATCTTCGCGCTGACCAAGGGCGAGAAGCCCCTGGGCCGCGCGCTGACGCGTCAGGACTGGAAGGTGGACGATCCCTACAACACCTACCAGAACGCCGGCTTGCCGCCGGGCCCCATCGCCAATCCGGGGCGCGCGTCGCTGGAGGCGGTCTTGCAGCCGGCGGAGAGCGAGTATCTCTATTTCGTGGCCGACGGCACTGGCGGCCACGCCTTCGCCAAGACTCTGGCCGAGCACAACCGCAACGTCGCCAAGTGGCGGCGGGTGCGCGACGGCCAGAGTCAGTAGCAGCCTTACCTATTCGATCTTGGCCCTATTCGATCTCGGCGATCGCCTCGACCTCGACGGCCACGTTGCGCGGCAGGGAGGCGGCGCTGACGGCTGCGCGGGCGTGCTTGCCGGCCTCGCCGAAGATCTCGACGATGGTGTTGGACGCACCGTTGATCACCTCGGGCTGCTGAGTGAAGTCCGGTCCGGAGTTGACGAAGCCGCCCAGGCGGACGATGCGCTTGACCCGGTCCAGGTCGCCCCCGCAGGCGGCGCGGAGCTGCGCTGCGATGTTAAGCGCGCAGAGGCGCGCGGCGGCCTGACCCTCCTCGACCGAGAGTTCCTGGCCGACCTTGCCAAGGAACTTCAGTTCCCCGTTCAGCAGCGTGATCTGTCCAGCGACGAAGACCATGTTGCCGCTGACCACGTAGGGCACGTAGTTCGCGGCCGGCGCGGCGGCCTCCGGCAGTTCAATTCCCAATTCCTTCAGGCGTGCTTCGATCTTCCCGGCCATGGCGCTTTCGCCTCCTTTGCTGTGTTGGGCGTTGTCGATCAGGCGCGAGACTAGCCAAGGCACCCCCTCCATGACTAGCGATTCCGCGACTTGCAAAGGACTGCTTGCGGCTGGACTAACCCACCTGCGGCGCCAGCAGCAGGACAATGCCGCCGCCGATCAGAAGGCATCCCAGCAGTTCGCGCGCCGTGATCTTCTCCCGGAAGAAGCAGACGGATGCGATGATCGAGAAGACCAGCTCGATCTGGCCCAGCATCCGCACGTAGGCGACGTTCTGGAGCGTCATGGCGGTGAACCAGCAGGCCGATCCGACGACTCCGGACAGACCGACCCAGACAGCCGTGCGCCAAGCGGCGAGAGAGGCGAAGAGTTGCCGGCGGTCCCGCCCGATCATCCAGAGCGCCATGACGGCGGTCTGGAAGACCGTCACCACCGCCAGCGTCATGCCCGCCTGCATCAGGAAGGTCGGGCCCTCAAGCGCCAGGGACGCGCCGCGATAGCAAACCGCCGAGCCGCCGAAGCAGGCGCCCGAGGCGAGCCCGATAAGGGCTGGGCGGCCCAAAAGAGACTCGAAAAGGCTTTTGAGGCTCCGCTCGCTGCGCGCCAGGGAAATGGCGATCACACCCAGGGTTCCCAGGACAATCGCCGCGGCACCCAGCAGGGTCACCGACTCGCCCAGGAAGATGAGCCCGAAGACAGCCGCCTGGATCGGCTCGGTCTTCGAATAGGCGGTGCCGACCGCGAAGTTCTTGAAGGCGAAGAGGGAGACCAGCAGGAAGGTCGCAGCGATCTGCAACAACCCGCCCGTCAAGGCATAGGCGAAGAAGCCGCCATTGGGGTTGGGCAAACCCATGCCGAAGCCCTGGTTCAGCACGGCCAGATAGATCAGCGCGAAGGGAAAGCCGTAGGCAAAGCGCAGGAAGGTGGCGCCCGTCGCCCCGAGGCTGGTCGAGAAGTGCTTTTGCAGCGCCGAGCGGATGTTTTGCGAGAAGGCCGCGGCGAGCGTGATAGGGACCCAGAGCTCCATGCGCTTCCTCCGGCCTGACCGGGCGGCGGATGCGAAGACCGCGCCCCTGGGATGAGCAAAAGTTCTTCTACAAAGCAGGACCGGGGCATTGCAAGTGGGGGGCTGCCATGCCCACATGCTGGGGCACGCCCGATCTTACACCCTGCCCGGAGTCTCCATGGACGTCGCCCTCGTTGTTGCCGGTCTGCTGCTGCTCTTCGGTGGCGGCGAGTTCCTGGTGCGAGGCGCGGTTTCCCTCGCGGAGCGTTTTGGCCTGTCCAAGCTCATCGTCGGCATGGTGATCGTGGGCTTCGGCACCTCCACCCCGGAACTTCTGGTGTCCTTGCAGGCAGCCATGGCCGGTGCGCCGGAGATCGCGCTTGGCAACGTGATCGGCTCCAACATCTGCAACACCCTGCTGATCTTGGGGATGGCAGCCTTCATCTTCCCCGTCGCCACCGATGGGCCGGGACTGAAGCGCGAGGCGGGAGTCATGACGCTGGTCTCCTTCGCGCTTCTGCCCCTCCTGTTCCTTCCGACGCTGGGCGCTCTGCTTGGCGCGGGGATGCTCGCGGTCCTGACCGTCTACCTTGTCTATTCCTACAGGTTGGAGCGCAAGGCGCCCCAGTCGGCCTTCGAGGCGGAGGCCGCGGAACTGGAGACCAAAGCCCTGAAGACCCCCTGGGCGGCCCTGGTCACCGTGGTGGGCTTGGTCGCCCTTCTGATCGGCGCGCGGCTTCTGGTGAGCGGGGCGACGGGCATTGCGCGTGACCTGGGCGTTTCCGAAGCGGTGATCGGCCTGACGGTGGTGGCCGTCGGCACTTCGCTGCCGGAACTGGCGACGGCCCTGGTGGCCGCCTGGCGCAAGCATGCCGATGTGGCCTTGGCCAACGTCATCGGCTCCAACATCTTCAACATCCTGGCGATCCTGGGGGCGACGGTGCTGGTCGAGCCCATTTCGGTTGCCGCGCGCTTCTCGCGCGTTGACGGCCCGGTCATGGCGGGCGCTGCGCTGGTCACGCTCTTGCTGCTTTGGCGCGGGCGTCCGCTGGGCCGCCCGGTGGGCGTCCTCTTCTTGGCTGGGTACGCCCTCTACATCTCGCTGCAGGGCGTTATCCGCTAGCGTCCTGTCCGGAGAGCCTGGTGAAAAAAGGGGACGGGCCACCGCCTTTCAGCGCCGTCCCCCAGTCACAGGGAGAACTCTGGTCGGGGGAAAGGGATCGCCGGGGACGGTCTGGGCAACCGTCAGGGTAGATGGCGACCCCCGGAAAAGGGGCTCCCCCGTCACGAGCAGCCGCTGGTGCCGCCACAGGTCACGCACTTCATGCAAGTCCCGTTTCGCACCAGCGTAAAGTTGCCGCAGTCACCACAAGCGTCGCCCTCGTAGCCCTTCATGCGTGCTTCGCGCACGCGCTCCAGGTGCAGGTCGACGCTCTCGACCACGGTCTTCTCAACGGTAACGGCGCTAGAGGCGGAACCGTTCGACCCGTTGAGTTCCCGCAAGGAGCCGTTGGAGCTTCCATTGGCGCTTGCGGAAGTCTTGGCCGCCGGGGCGGCGTGGGTGGTCGAGCCGGACGAGGCGACCACGCCTTCGCCGCCGCTCGAATCCCCGCCACCGGAGAAGACGACCAGGTTGTTGCGGACGTAGCCGGTGGAAGCCACGCGGCGCACCGTCTCGGTGATCACCTCGCGCTCCTGCTCCGGCATCGCGGACTGCCTCTCGCCCGAACCGATCGAGTCGGGCGAGATGTCGCTCGGCTGTACGTGGGCCAGATCGTTGCGGCCGAGGTAGGAGACCGCCAGCTCGCGGAAGATATAGTCGAGCACCGAGGAGGCCATTTTGATGGCGTCGTTGCCCTCGACCATGCCGGAGGGCTCGAAGCGCGTGAAGGTGTAGGCCTCGACGAACTCCTCCAGCGGCACGCCGTACTGCAGACCGATGGAAATCGCGATGGCGAAGTTGTTCATCAGGCTGCGGAAGGCCGCGCCTTCCTTGTGCATGTCGACGAAGATCTCGCCGACCTTGCCGTCCTCGTACTCGCCGGTCCGCAGGTAGACCTTGTGGCCGCCGACGATGGCTTTCTGGGTGTAGCCCTTGCGCCGCTGCGGCAGGCGGTCGCGCGCCGCGGCGCGCTCGATGACCCGCTCGATGACGCGTTCGGCGACGATCCCGGCCTTCTCGGCGGCCGGGGAAGCGGCGATCTCCTCGATCACCTCGTCCAGGTCCTCGTCCACGTCCGCCAGCAGGCTGGCCGCCAGCGGCTGGCTGAGCTTGGAGCCGTCGCGGTAGAGCGCGTTGGCCTTGAGGCAGAGCTTCCAGGAAAGCTCGTAGGCTTCCCGGCAGTCCTCCACCGTGGCGTCGTTGGGCATGTTGATGGTCTTGGAGATGGCGCCCGAGATGAAGGGCTGCGCCGCCGCCAGCATCAGGATGTGGCTCTTGACCGAAAGCGCCCGCTTGCCGATCCGACCGCAGGGGTTGGCGCAGTCGAACACCGGCAGGTGCTCGTCTTTCAGATAGGGTGCGCCCTCGAGAGTCATGGCGCCGCAGACATAGAGGTTGGCGGCCTCGATCTCCTTCTTGGAGAAGCCGAGCGCGCCCAGAAGGTCGAAGGCGGGATCGTCCAGGTCTTTGGCGGAGAGCCCAAGGGTCTGCTCGCAGAAAGACTGACCGAGGGTCCATTTGTTGAAGGCGAACTTGATGTCGAAGGCGCTGGCGAGGCTCTCCTCGACCGCTTCGATCACCGCCGGGGTGAAGCCCTTTTCCTTGAGCGCTTCGTGGTTCAGCGCGGGCGCGCCCTCCAGCGTGCCGTGACCCACGGCGTAGCGGACCATCTCCTCGATCTGATCCTCGTCGTAGCCCAGGGTGCGCAGCGCCTGGGGCACCGTGCGGTTGATGATCTTGAAGTAGCCGCCGCCGGCCAGCTTCTTGAACTTCACCAGGGCGAAGTCCGGCTCGATGCCGGTGGTGTCGCAATCCATCACCAGACCGATGGTCCCGGTCGGGGCGATCACCGTCGCCTGGGCGTTGCGGTAGCCGTGGATCTCGCCGAGCGCCAGCGCCTGATCCCAGGCGGCCTTGGCGGCCTCGACCAGGTTCTGGTCCGGGCAGTCCTTCGCCGCGATCGGCACCGGATTGATGCTAAGGCCGTCATAGCCGTCGGTCTCGCCGAAGGCCGCGTTGCGGTGGTTGCGCATGACCCGCAGCATGGCCTCGCGGTTCTCCTCAAAGCGCGCGAAGGTGCCCAGCTCGCCCGCCATCTCCGCGGAGGTGGCGTAGGCCGTGCCGGTCATGATCGCCGTCAGGCTCGCGCAGACCGCGCGCCCCTCATCGCTGTCGTAGGAGAGACCCATGGCCATCAGCAGGCCGCCGAGGTTGGCGTAGCCCAGGCCCAGCGTGCGGTAGTCGTAGGAGAGCTGGGCGATGGACTTGGAAGGGAACTGCGCCATCAGGACCGAGATTTCCAGCGTCACGGTCCAGAGCCGCGTTGCATGCTCGTAGGACTCCACGTCGAAGGAGCCGTCCGAGCGGCGGAAGGTCATGAGGTTCATGGAGGCCAGGTTGCAGGCCGTGTCGTCCAGGAACATGTACTCCGAGCAGGGGTTGGACGCGTTGATGCGCCCGCCCGCCGGGCAGGTGTGCCACTCGTTGATGGTGCTGTCGAACTGCACGCCGGGGTCCGCGCAGGACCAGGCCGCGCCGGCGATCTGGTCCCACAGGTCCTTGGCCTTGATCGACTTGACCGGGCTGCCGTCCAGGCGGCTGGTGAGCTCCCACTCGCCGTCGGCCAGTACGGCCTCCAGGAAGGCGTTGGGCACGCGCACCGAGTTGTTGGAGTTCTGGCCGGAAACCGTCAGATAGGCCTCGCTGTCCCAGTCGGTGTCATAGGTGCGGAAGTCGATCTTGTCGTAACCCTGCTTGGCGAACTGGATCACCCGGCCGACGTAGTTCTCGGGGATCATCACGGCGCGCGTGGCCTTGATGGCCTCCTTCAGCGCCTTGTTCTCCTTGGGGTCGAATGCCTTGTCGCCCAGCAGGTCGCGCTGCTGGTGGCAGGCCTGCATGATGTTGTTGAGATGGATGTCGCAGAGCTTGGAGCCCGCGACCAGCGCGGCCACCTTCTGCTCTTCGATCACCTTCCAGTTTACGTAGGACTCGATATCGGGGTGGTCGAGATCGACCGTGACCATCTTGGCCGCGCGCCGGGTTGTGCCACCGGACTTGATCGCGCCCGCGGCGCGGTCGCCGATCTTCAGGAAGGACATGAGGCCGGAGGACTTGCCGCCGCCAGACAGCGGCTCGTTCTCGCCGCGGATGCGCGAGAAGTTGGTGCCGGTGCCCGAGCCGTACTTGAAGAGCCGCGCCTCGCGGACCCAAAGGTCCATGATGCCGTTGTCGTTCACCAGATCGTCCTCGACGGACTGGATGAAGCAGGCGTGGGGCTGCGGATGCTCATAAGAGGAGTTGGACTGCACCAGCTTGCCGCTCTGGTAGTCGACGTAGTGGTGGCCCTGGCCGGGACCGTCGATCCCATAGGCCCAGTGAAGACCGGTGTTGAACCACTGCGGGGAGTTGGGCGCGGCCATCTGGGTGGCCAGCATGTAGCGCATCTCGTCGTAGTAGGCCTGGGCGTCCTCCTCCTGATCGAAGTAGCCGCCCTTCCAGCCCCAATAGGCCCAGGTGCCCGCGAGACGGTCGAAGACCTGGCGGGCCGAGGTCTCGCCCTTGTTCCAGTTCTCGGCCGGCTCCTTCTTCATGGCTTTTTCGTCGGGGAAGGAACGCCAGAGGAAAGAGGGCACGTCCGGCTCCTCGACACGCTTCAGCTTGGAGGCGATGCCGCGCTTGCGGAAGTACTTCTGCGCGAGCACGTCGGCCGCCACCTGACTCCAGGCCGCCGGGACCTCGAGGTTCTCAGCCCGGAACACCACGGAGCCGTCCGGGTTGCGGATCTCGCTCGTGGTCTTGCGGAACTCGATGTCCTCGTAGACGTCCTTGCCGGCTTCGGTGAAACGACGTGTGATGCGCATGTCAGCCCTCTCCCTTTCGAGTCTGCTGTTGCTCTTGCCCTGCGCTCTGGGGAGTCGCACCGCACCCTGATTGAAAATCTGGTTAGGTGGCCTCGGCTTCCCCCCGAGCCTGCCGCAAGGAGCGACGCGCCATGACCTCTCCGAAGAGGTGTTCCGTCAGCCCCTTGTGATGATGATTAAATGAAAACACAAGATATGGTGTGTGTCACTATTATTTACCGTTACCTGACGGCCATTTTTGTATTGACAGAATCAACAATGGCGGCGCTCCGCGGCACGCGACGCAGGGCGCTGCGCTGAAGCGCTTTCTTTCTGTTTGGAGAGGGCGCTAAAGTCCTTTTTGGGCGCGGCTCCAGCCCGTCCACTCCGCAGGCTCTGGGAAGGAAAGGGGCGGCCATGCTCGAGGCGCTCAAGACGATCCGCAACGGCGAGAAGGTCCAGCCGACCTTCTCCGAGGCTGAGATGACCCGGCGGCTGACTCAGCTGCGGGCCGCCATGGCGGAGGCCGCGATCGATGCCGCGCTCTTCACCTCCTACCACAACATCGACTATTTCGCGGATTTCCTGTTCTGCCACTTCGGGCGCTTCTACGGGCTGGTGGTGACGCAATCGGCGGCGACCACCATCTCCGCCAACATCGACGGCGGGCAGCCCTGGCGCCGCTCTTTCGGCGACAACCTCGTCTACAGCGACTGGCAGCGCGACAACTTCTTCCGCGCGGTCAAGAAGCTGCTGCCCGACGGCATCACCCTGGGCATCGAGTTCGACCACCTGACGCTGGAGAACCACAGGAAGCTGCAAGACGCGCTGCCGGGGGCGCATCTGGCCGACATCTCGAAGTTGGCGATGGGGCAGCGGATGGTGAAGTCGGACGAGGAGATCGCGCTGATCAAGCAGGGCGCGCGCATCGCCGACATCGGCGGCGCGGCCTGCGTAGAGGCGATCGGGGAGGGCGTTCCCGAGTATGAAGTGGCGCTGGCCTCCACCGGCGCCATGGTGCGCGAGATCGCCCGGACCTTCCCGCACGCCGAGCTGATGGATACCTGGACCTGGTTCCAATCGGGCATCAATACCGATGGCGCCCATAACCCGGTGACGTCGCGGCATCTGGAAAAGGGGGATATCCTCTCCCTCAACTGCTTTCCGATGATCGCGGGCTACTACACGGCGCTGGAGCGCACGCTCTTCCTCGACCACTGCGGCCCGGATCACCTGCGGCTGTGGGAGGTCAACGTCGCGGTGCATGAGCGGGGTCTGGAGCTGATCAAGCCGGGCGCGCGCTGCTGCGATATCGCGGCAGAGCTGAACGAGATCTACAGGGAACACGACCTGTTGCAGTACCGGACCTTCGGATACGGCCATTCCTTCGGCGTTCTCTCCCACTACTACGGGCGGGAGGCCGGTCTGGAACTGCGCGAGGATATCGAGACCGTGCTGGCGCCGGGCATGGTGGTCTCCATGGAGCCCATGATCATGCTGCCCGAGGGTCTGCCGGGCGCGGGCGGCTACCGCGAGCACGATATCCTGGTGGTGACGGAGGCGGGGGCTGAGAACATCACGAAGTTCCCCTTCGGCCCGGCGCACAACATCATCGCGGCTTAGGAATCAGACCGGGCGGCCTGGCGGCGGCGGCGCGGCATGGTGCCTGCGCGCCAGCGAGGAGGCGACCAGCGTGCCGATCACCAGCGCCCCGCCAAGCCATTGATAAAGGCTCAGGACTTCGCCCAGGATCAGCACCGCGCCCAAGATGGAGACCACGGGCTCCACGTTGAAGACCAAAGCGGCCTTGGCCGAGCCCGCGTGGCGGACCGCCGGGAAGAAGGCCATCATGGCGATCAGATAAAGCCCGCAGACCATGATCGTGAGGCCCAGGGAAAGATCGCTCTCCGGCCAGGAGAAGAGCCCGGCGTCCCAGAACATCACCCCGAGCCCGGCGAGCAGCGCGCCCAGCAGGTTCACCTGACAGGAAACCGACATGTCGTCCAGATGGCGCGCGCGGCGTTCGGCCACCAGGAACATGCCCGTCGCCGAGAGGCTGGCCAGACAGGCGAGCGCGATGCCGCGCCAGTCCAGGCTGGTGAACTTCGGCCCGATCACCAGCGCCAAGCCCACGAAGGCGACGGCGAAGTAGAGGCTCTCCCGCCGGCTCGGCAGCCGCCGCGCGAAGGCCGCGTTGGCGCCCGCGATGATCAGGGGGAAGGTGTAGAAGATGATCGCCGCCAGCGAGACGGGGATGAAAAAGACGGACCCCAGGACGCCGATCGAGATCCCCATGTTGCAGAGCGCCAGCAGCAGCAGGGTAGGCAGCTCCTTGGCATAGACGAAGAGCTTGCCTGCCAGGCGCAGCCACAACGCCAGAACAAACCCGGCGACCCCGGCCCGCAGCACCGCCAGCGTCATGGGCGAGGCGCCGCCGTCGTAAGCGATGGTGGCGATCGAGGTGATGATGCCAAAGCAGGAGGCCGAGACCAGAGCCAGCGGGCGTCCGTCGTGTAGCAGGGCGGTCAGGAAGGCGCGCAGCATGGTCCTCCGCGCCCCCCGTCAGGACCGGTCGGCGAGCGGCAGGTTGACCAGCAGGTTTTGCGGCTTGAAGCGCAGCAGCGAGTCGCTGTTCATGCAGAGCGCGAGGTAGACCGGCCGCCCGGCCATGGACTCGGGCATGACCTGCGGGTCCTTGAACTCCATGCGGAAAAGCGACAGCAGCCGGGCGAGGCGCGCTTCGCCCACCTCGTCTCCGTTGTAGAGGTCGTTCAGGAGGCGCGTACCCTCGACGTCCAGTCCGATGTGCCAGACCCAGCGCTCGTCCCGGATCTCCTGCACCGGCTGGATCGAGACCCCGACGCCGAGGAAGTGGGCGATCCAGGCCTCCATGACCCGGCAGAAGGCGTCCAGGCCGTCACCCGCGAAGTTCAGGTTCAAGACGGTGTCGTGGGCTTGGTCGCGCTGAAAGTAGAGATCGGAGTTGTCGGTCGTCAGAACGTCCAGCTCCACGGTGCGCAGCGGCGTCTGCGCCTCCGCGATCAAGCGGCCAAGGTCGCCAAAGCCGCCGGAACTTGAATACATTTCAACGACTTCCTCATCGGCTGCCATGACGTGACCATCGTTGATGGTGACCTTCTGGCTGCGGAAGAAGATCTCCCCGGCGCGCAGCTTCAGGCCGTCCTCCACGCCGTCCAGGATGTTGCGCAGGATCACGTGCGCGAGCTGGTCGATGAAGAGCGGCGGCACGGGCACGCCCGACGAGGGCGCGGTCTCCAGGAACAGGTCCAGATAGGCGGCCTCCAGCGTGCCCGCCTTGATCAGACGGTCCCGGAAGGCGAGGACGATGCGGTAATTTTCGACCGCATCCGGGTCGGCCATCTGCTGCAAGCGCTCTTCGGAGACCGCCTGTCGCGGGTTCTTCAGGAGCTGGGCGTGCAGTGCGCGTTCGGAGTCGCAGGATTCCTCGACCGGACGCACTTCCGGCCGGTTGATGTAGGCGCGCAGAAAATCTTCGGTGACCTTCAGAAAGCCCCGCTCGTCCCGTTCGGTCAGATGAAATCCGCAGTCGTGCCAGAAGTCGGCCATGCTCTCCCCGTCCAAAGGCTCTCGTTGCCGCGATTGCTGCATGCTGGACCCGTATCGGGCCTGTATATTGAGCCCCCGGCGGACTGTCCAGTGGCGCCGCTTTCGCCGCCCCGTGACAGGGCCGCCGGGACTGGACGAAAGGGCCCTTAGGTGCAATAGTCCGGCCTCACGAAAGCCTTTCATCCTGCGACGCGAAGGTTTGACGGAAACGACATGGCAAGCAACTTCGGAACCTGGCTCTTCACCCGCTTTCGCGGCGAAGAGGTGGGACGCGATCAAGAGGGCAACGTCTACTTCCGTGAGAAGGGCGCCCAGGCGCGCAAGGTCGGTTCCTTGCGGCGCGAACGGCGCTGGGTGATCTACAAGGACGAGGTCGAAGCCAGCCGCGTGCCGCCCGAGTGGCATTCCTGGCTGCATCATTGGAGCGATGAGGTGCCACCGCCCGAGGGCGTCAAGCACCGCGAGTGGGAAAAGCCGCACCAGCCGAACCTGACAGGGACCGAGCTGGCCTATCGACCGCCCGGCCATACGCTGAAGGGCGGCGAGCGCGCCCCGACCGGGGGTGACTACGAGGCCTGGAAACCAGAATAGCGGATGCCATACAGCGCCACGCAACAAGAGGCGCAGGGCGACGAGACCAAGGAGCCAAGGGGGCCATGAGCCGCAACATTCTAGAAACCATCCTGGGCGGGATCGTACTGCTGGTGGCAGCGGGATTCGTCATCTTCGCCTTCAACACCACCTCGGTCAGGACCAGCGACGGCTACCGCCTGACGGCGGCCTTTGACAACGCCGCCGGCATCAACGTCGGCAGCGACGTCCGCCTCGCCGGGCTGAAGATCGGCACCGTCACCGAATCCTCCATCGACGCCCAGTCCTTCATGGCGCAGCTGGAACTTTCGATCGACGATTCGATCCAGTTGCCGGAAGACTCTTCGGCGCGCATCGTCCCGGACGGCCTGCTCGGCAGCAACTTCGTGGAGCTGGAGCCCGGCGGCTCGGTGGTGAACCTCTCGAACGGCGGAGCGATCCAGTTCACCCAGGGCGCGGTCAACCTGGCCGACCTGCTAGGCCGCTTCGTCTTCTCCCAGGACGGTCCGGACGGCGGCGGCAACTGAGCGGCCCAGCCTTGCCTTGTCCGCGCGCTTTGCTTAAGTGACAGAGCATGAGCAACGGCGATTCCCACGAATTCACCCTGCCCACCTGGCGTCAGCCCGATGGCGAGCCTCTGTCTTGCGTCGAGAAGATCAAGGTGCTGAACGAGAACCTGGAGGAAATCCGGGAGATGGCCCAGGACGCTCTGGAAGACGGTATCCTGATGGGCTGTGACGAGGCGCAGATACGTGAGGTCTTCGAAGCCCTCGTCGCCTCGCTCGAAAATCCCTACGCCAAGAAAGACTGAGGAAAGGCGCTGTGAAAAAGGCTTCTCTTGCCATCGCCGCCCTGGCGGTCTCCGCCTTGGGTTCCAGCGCCGCCTTTGCGCTCTCCAGCGAGGATTTCTCGGTCGTCGGTCAGACCGCGGTTTTGCAAGGCCTCGACAAGGTGACCGCCCGGGTAACCGAGTTGCAGGTGCCGGTCGGCGGTACAGGGACCTTCGGCAGCCTGCTTGTAACGGTTCGCGATTGCCGCAAGACGCCCCCGACCGAGGAGCCTGAGAGCGCGGCTTTTCTGGAGATCGACGACGATCCGCCCGATGCGGCGGCGACCAGGGTCTTTTCAGGCTGGATGTTTGCCTCCTCGCCGGGCCTCTCGGCCCTGGAGCACCCGGTCTACGATGTCTGGCTGTTGGACTGCAGCACGGCTTCCAGTTCCTCCGAAGAGGGCGCGCCCGCGAACTGAGCCGTTACGTTGATGGCGCGGTTCAAGCGCTCGCGGTAGGCGTCGCGGCTGACTTCCATCGCGCCGAACTGCTCCAGGTGATCGGTCACGAACTGCGTGTCCAGCAGCCGGAAGTTCCCCTCGCGCAGAATGGCGACCAGATGCACCAGCGCCACCTTGCTGGCGTCCGGCACGCGCGAGAACATGGACTCCCCGAAGAAGGCGCCGCCCAGCGCCACGCCGTAGAGGCCGCCCATGAGACGGTCGTCGCGCCAGCATTCGACGGAGTGAGCGTGCCCCATCCGGTGCAGCTCGACATAGAGGCGGCGGATGGTCGGGTTGATCCAAGTGTCGTCCCGGCCCTTCTTGGGCTCCGCGCAGCCGTCGATCACCGCCTCGAAGGCTTGATCCACGCTTACCGTGAAGAGGCCCTTGCGCACCACCTTGCGCAAGCTGCGGGGAACATGAAAGGAATCGAGCGGGATGATGCCGCGCTGGGTCGGCTCGACCCAATGGATTTCGGACGCATCGCGGCTCTCCGCCATCGGAAAAATGCCAATGGCGTAGGCCCGGAGCAACAAATCCGGGCTGAGCAGCAGTTTGGTCGGCTCGCTCAAAAGCTTCCGCCTTCCCCCTAACGGATGGCCGGAACCGTTCGGGCGCCAAACGGGCCCCTCACGTTTTCCGGCCGCTCAGCATCTTCTCCAACCAGTGTATGTTGTAATCGCCATTAATGAAATCGGTCTCTCCGATCAGGCGCTGATGCAGGGGAATCGTGGTCTCCACACCGTCGATCACGAACTCCTCCAGCGCGCGCCGCAGCCGCATGAGGCATTCGTTCCGGCTTTGACCGTGAACCACCAGCTTGGCGATCAGGCTGTCGTAATAGGGGGGAATGGCGTAGCCGGAATAGAGGCCTGAGTCGACGCGCACGCCCAGGCCGCCCGGCGCGTGATAATCGCTCACCCGCCCCGGCGAGGGCATGAAGGTCTCGGCGTTTTCGGCATTGATGCGGCACTCGATGGCGTGGCCTTGGAAGCGGATGTCCTGCTGGGTGATTTCCAGAGGCATGCCGGCGGCGATACGGATCTGCTCGCGCACAAGGTCGATGCCGGTGATCATCTCCGAGATGGGGTGCTCGACCTGAAGGCGGGTGTTCATTTCGATGAAGAAGAACTCGCCGTCCTGATAGAGGAACTCCAGCGTGCCGGCGCTCCGGTAGCCCATCTTGTCCATGGCCTTCAGCGCGATCTTGCCGATACGCTCCCGCTCGGCGCTGTTGAGCGCGGGCGAGGGCGCTTCCTCCAGCACCTTCTGGTGGCGCCGCTGCAGGGAACAGTCGCGTTCGCCCAGGTGGACCACGTTGCCCTGACCGTCCGCGAGGATCTGAACCTCGATATGACGCGGGTTGTCGAGGTACTTTTCCATGTAGACGTCGTCGTTGCCGAAGGCCGCTTTTGCTTCGTTCTTGGCCATCTGCAGGCCCTCGACGAGTTCTTCGGGGCTGCGCGCCACTTTCATGCCGCGCCCGCCGCCGCCGGCCTTGGCCTTGACCAGAACCGGATAGCCGGTTTTCTCGGCGACCTTCAGAGCCTGCGCGTCGGAGGTGACCCCGCCGTCGGAACCCGGCACCACCGGAATGCCGAGACGGATCGCTTCATCCTTGGCCGCGATCTTGTCGCCCATCAGGGCTATGTGCTCCGGCTTCGGGCCAATGAAGGTCATGCCGTGCTCTTCGACCATGTTGGCGAAATCGGCGTTCTCCGAGAGGAACCCGACGCCCGGATGCACGGCGTCGGCGCCGGTGATCGTGGCCGCCGAAAGCAGGGCCGGGATGTTCAGGTAGCTGTCGCGGGACTGGTTGGGCCCGATGCAGACCGATTCGTCCGCGAGGCGTACGTGCATCGCGTTCGCGTCGGCCAGGGAGTGTACGGCAACGGTGTGAATGCCCATCTCGCGGCAGGCGCGGTGGATGCGCAGCGCGATCTCTCCCCGGTTGGCGATTAGGACTTTTTCGAACATGGAGCGGGTCCGCCTTCCTGAACTCGTTCGCCGGCCTGATCCGGGCGCGGCGCTTTAGGTCACTCGATCACGATCAGCGGTTCGCCGAACTCGACCGGTTGGCCGTCCTCCACGAGGATCTGGGTAACCTTGCCGGCGCGCGGTGCTGGGATCTGGTTCATGACCTTCATGGCTTCGATGATCAGGATGGTCTGGCCCTCGCGCACCGTATCGCCGACTTTGACGAAGGCGGGCGTTCCGGGCTGTGCCGCGCAGTAGGCGGTGCCGACCATCGGCGAGGTCACCGCCCCGGCGGGCACGGCGTCCGCGCTGGGACCGGCGGGCGCCGGCGCCGCCGCGGGCGCAGGAGCGGGCGCGCCGACGGCGTAGTTCGCCACGGGCGCCGATCCGCCGCGCGAGACGCGGATGCGGTGGCCTTCGGACTCGTACTCGATCTCGGTCAGGCCGGTCTCCTCAAGCAACTCCGCCAGGCGGCGCACAAGGTCGTCATTCAGATCAAATTCAGCCATCTTTCCTGTTCTCGCTAAAGCACTCGGCTTTTTTCGCTATTGGGTCTTACGCGCTCTCTCCGATGCGCTCGGCAACGGCCTCAAGCGCGAGCAGGTATCCGGTAGCCCCCAGCCCCATGATGACACCTGATGCCGCCAGGGACACGTAGGAATGGTTCCGGAAGGATTCGCGCCGGTGAATGTTGGAGAGGTGCACCTCCACGACCATTCCCTCGTAGGCCTGAAGCGCGTCCAGAATGGCGACCGAGGTGTGGGTAAAGGCGCCGGGGTTCATGACGATCGCCGCGTGGCTCTGGCGGGCCTCCTGGATCCAGGAGACCAGCTCGCCCTCATGGTTGGACTGCCGTGCCTCCAGCGTCAAACCAAGGGCGCCCGCCCGCTCCGCGCAGGCGGCCTCGATCTCGGCAAGCGTGGTCGAGCCGTAGACGTCAGGCTCGCGCGTGCCCAGCAGATTGAGGTTCGGTCCGTTGAGGAGCAAAACGCTCCGCGCGTCGGCCAAGGCGGCAATTCCCCCTGATATCGGTGGCGAGGAGACTATTCTCCGTCCGCAGAGTGGTTAACACAAGCCGTACGCGCCGTGCAATTGCAGCCGTCCGTTCGCCTGGCCTCCTGTGCGGCCTTGTTGGCCTGTTCCTCCGGAGCCGTCCCCGGTGGCCCTGCGTCACCCCTGACTGTCGCGCTGTTCCTGGATCAGGGCGCGCAGGCGGTCCTCCGGCACGGCGCCCGGCAGGAAGCTGTCGCCCAGCACGAAGCTTGGCGTGCCGCCGATGCCGAGATCGCGGGCCAGCTCCTGGTTCCGGGCCAGGATGTCCTGGGTTTCCTTGCTCTCCATGTCCGCCTTCAGCTGCTCCATGTCCAGGCCCACCAGCGCCGCGATCCGGTCCACGTTGTCATCGGTGATCGAGACGCCGTCGCTCATCAGCGCCATGTGGAACTCCTGGTACTTGCCCTGCTTCTGCGCGGCCACGGCGGCGCGCGAGGCATAGAGGGATTCCGGCCCCAGGATCGGGAACTCCTTCATCACCCAGCGCAGGTCAGGATCTTCTTCCAGCAGCCTTTGCATGGCCGGGACCATGCGCCGGCAATAGCCGCAGCGGTAGTCGAAGAACTCAACGATCGTCACCGATCCCTCCGGATTGCCGAAGACCGGCGAGGTGGGGTCGTTCTTCAAGGCGTCGCTGCGCGCCAGGATGACCTGACGGCGGTGTTCGGCTTCGGCCTGGCGCTGGCGGTCCTCCATGGATCGCAAGGACTCGATGATGACCTCCGGGTGATTGCGGATGTAGTCCTCGATCACCTGGTTCAGCGCCTCGCGGTCGATGCCCTCGGGCAGGGGCGGGAGGCTCTGTTCCGTGGTCTGGCCGAGCGCGCTTGCCGCCTGCCCGATCAGCAGCGCCAGCGCCAGCAAGGCGCCAAGCAGCAGGTGGCCTCGCGCCGCTTGCGCCGTTTGCGCCTGCGGGTCCCGTTCCGCCCGGACCTGGGCCGTGATTCCGGCTCTCTTCATGCTTTCCTCTCCAAATTCAGGGGCCCTCGGCCCGCAGTGTCAGTTGCCCGAAGCGCGGTTCTTCAACTCGCTGTCGGCATAGCGTTTCAGGTCTTCGGCGCGCAAGCGGTCGCCGCTGCCCTCGGGCAGCAGGGAGAGCGCGCGTTCGGACTGCCCGCGCGCCTCCAGGAAATCGCCGCGCGCCGCGGCGGCTTCGGCCAGCGCCAGGGCGGCCTTGCCGACGTTGCCCATCCGGCCCTCGGCGATGGCGAGCTGGCGCCAGGCCGACGCGTTCCTCGGCTCCTCACTGAGCGCCAGCGTCAGGTTTTCCTTGGCTTCGTTCAAGAGGGAAGGGTCGTTCGCTTCGACCAGGGTATGGGCGAAGGCCATGCGCAGCAGGGCCGACTCCGGGTCGTAGCGGACTGCCTGACGATAGGGCTCCACGGCTTCGGCGACGCGGCCGTTCTCGAACAGAACCTGGCCCTTCAACTCATGAAAGTAAGGGTCTTCAGGATATTCGGCCAACAGGCCGTCGATCATGGTGAGGGCCTCATCGATGCGCCCGGAGCGGTAGTTCATGATGGAACGCGCGTAGCGGGCGGGCAGCGACTGGTCGCTCTCCGGGTATTCGATCATCACGACGTTGGGCGCTTTCAGGAAGCCGATCAGCTTTGCCTGCATGCGCGCGTGGCGGAGTTGCATGTCGCTGGGAAAGTCTTTTCCGGCAAAGGGCGAATTGGTGACCGAGTCCCTGAGGTAGTTCATGCGGTCGGTGGTGAGCGGGTGGCTGCGCAGGTAGGGGTCCTGGTTGGAGCTGAGCAGCGCCTCCTGCCCCCTCAGCTTGCTCATGAAGGTCAGCAGGCCCTCCGCGGAGTAGCCCGCACCCTCCATCAGACGGACGGCCGCCTGATCGGCCGAGGCTTCCTGTCCGCGCGTGTAGAGCAGCAGGTCGCGCAGAATCGCGTTCTGTCCGGCGGACACGGCGGCTGCGCCCACGCGCCCGTCGCCGCTGAGAATGGCAGCGCCCAGTCCGAGCACGTAGGTGGCCCAGAGCGGCCCCTGAAGCGCTTCGATCTGGGACTTGCGGGCGGCGATGTGGCCGCCCTCCAGGTGGCCGGTTTCATGGGCGATCACCCCGGCCACTTCGCCCATGTTGTCGGTAGCCAACAGAAAGCCGGTGTGCAAAAACATGTTGAGGCCGCCGGCGACGAAAGCGTTGAGCGTATCGTCGTTGATCAGGTAAACGTCGATGGCCTCGGGGGGCAGACCGGCCTGCTGGAACAGCGGCGTCGAGACGACGCGGATGGTATCTTCGATCTCCGCATCGCGAATGAATGAAGGGCGGTCCTGCGCAGGCGCGGCGGTCGCCACGAACAGGGTAAGGATAAAGGCGAAAATGGCCGAAGAACGAGAAGCTCTACGCACGGTGCGTCCCTTGTTGTCCAAGGACAAAGGTAGGCGGGCGGACAGCGCACTTCAACGCGGCATTCGTGGCGAAACTATGACGCAGGTGCCGCGGCGCGGCGCCGGGGCTCTCCGCCCCGCGGCGCTTTTGACCGCCGCCGCCCTCGCGCTTTCGGCCTGTGGCGGCGAGCCGGAGGGCGTTCTGGACGTGCCCTATACCTTTTCCGGGGCCGTGGTGGCCGAAGAGCCGCAGGCGGCCACCATCGCGCGCGAGGTGCTCTTGAAAGGCGGGTCCGCCGCCGATGCGGTGGTGGCGGGCGCCTTTGCCATGACGGCGACGCTGCCGTCACGGGTCGGCCTGATGGGCGGCGGGGCCTGCGTTGTCTTCGATGGCGGCTCGCGCACCGGCGATTCCCTGGTCTTCAGGGCCGAGCAGGGCGCGTCCGGCGGCATGATTCCGGGTTTCGTGCGCGGGTTGGACGCGCTGCACGCGCGCTACGGCTTCTTGCGTTGGCCGCAGCTTGTCGCGAGCGGCGAGGCCCTGGCCCGCTTCGGCGGCAAGACCAGCCGGGCCTTCGCCCGCGACGCCGCCCAGGCGCGCCAGTTGCTCGCAGGCGATCCGACCCTGGCGTCGATCTTCCTCGGCCCCGATGGCCAGCCGCCGCGTGAGGGCGAGCCGGTGGAGCAAGTGGCGCTCTCGGTCACGCTGGGTCAGGTCCGCCAGAACGGATTGACGGCTGTCTACCGGGGCGACTTCCCGGAGCAGCTGGCCGCCGCCTCGCGCCCGCTGGGCCAGCCGCTCACCGCGGCCGAGATTCGCGGTTACAAAGTTGGCTACAGCGCGCCGCTGTCCGTGGACTTCACCGAGGGCACGGCCTTCTTCGCGCCGCCGCCCGCCATCGGCGGCCTTGAAGGCGCGCAGCTCGCCTACCTGCTCACAGAAGAACAGGATCTGGCGGACGAGGAGGGCGCAGCGGCCCTCCACCTGCTGGCCGAGGCCGCGCAGAACGTCATCCTGGCCCGTGATGGCTGGCGCGCGCCCAATGGCGGCGCGAAGGTGCCGATCGGCCCGCAGCTCGACGAGGACCGCATGGACGCGCTCCTGGCCGGGTACAACCCGCAGCGGCATCAGCGCCCGGCGGGCAGCGGCGGGCTGCTGGCGCCGGGCGGGGAGCGTCCGGACACCCCGGCCTCCGCCAGCCTGATCGCCGTGGACTACCGCGGACAGGCGGTGGCCTGCAGCTTCTCCCTGGGGCGCCTCTTCGGCAGCGGGCGTCTGGACCCCGAAACGGGCCTGCTTTTCGCCACGCCTGAGAACGACTCCGCGCAGGTGCTGTCGCCCGTCGTGGTCGGCAGCGAAAACAGCGGCAAGGTCTTGTTCCTGGGCGCCGCCGCGGGCGGCATGGCCGCGCAGCAGTCGCTGATCCGCGTCATGATCCAGACTTTCGAGGAGGAGGGCGGCCTGCGCCGCTTCATCGAGCAGCCGCGCGCCGCCCACAACGGCTATCCCGACGCGGTCTTCGCCGAGCGCATCCTGGACCAGGGGGTGCGGTCCGCGCTGGAGCAGCGCGGCCACCGGGTCGAGGTGGTGCCGCAAATCGGCGCCCTCAGCGCCATCTACTGCCCCGAGGGTCTGGCCCAGCCCCAGCTCTGTCAGGTGGAGGCCGACCAGCGCGGCTTTGGGCTTCCCGCCCGTGCGGACTGACACCGTGCGGACTGACACCGTGCGGACTGACCTGAAGGACCGTGCTTGACCAAAAGGACCGAGGAACCCCGATGAAACTCTCCCGCCGCAGTCAGGTCGATCCCTTCATCGTGATGGACGTGATGCGGGCCGCCGCCGAGCGCGCGGCGGAGGGCAAGGAGGTGCTGCACCTGGAGGTAGGCCAGCCCGGCAGCCCCGCGCCCGAGGCCGTGCGCCGCGCCACCGCCCAGGCGCTGGAGGGCGACCCCATCGGCTTCACGGTGGCGTTGGGCATCCCTGCGCTGCGCGAGGCCATCGCCCGGCACTACGAGGAGGCCTACGGGGTCGATCTGGACCCGGCCCGCGTGGTGGTGACCACCGGCTCCTCGGCGGCCTTCACGCTCAGCTTCCTGGCGGCCTTCGACCCCGGCGACCGCGTGGCGCTGGCCGCGCCCGGCTATCCGGCCTACCGCAACATCCTGAAGGCCCTGGACATCGAACCGGTGATGATCGAGGCGGAGGCTGAAGACCGCTTCCAGCCGACCCCTGCGCTGCTCGATAGGATCGAGGGCAAGCTCGACGGCCTGATCATCGCCAGCCCCTCCAACCCCACCGGCACCATGATCGACGAGCCGCACCTGAAAGCGCTGGTCGACTACTGCCGGGAGCGGGAGCTGCGCATCATCTCCGACGAGATCTACCACGGCATCACCTTCGCCGGGCGGGGCGTCTCGGCGCTGGAGCTGACCGGCGACGCCGTGGTCATCAACTCCTTTTCCAAGTACTTCTGCATGACCGGCTGGCGGCTGGGCTGGATGGTGCTGCCCGAGGAGATGCTGCGGCCCATCGAGTGCCTGGCCCAGAACCTCTTCATCTCGCCCCCGACCCTCAGCCAGGTGGGCGGCGTCGCCGCCTTCGGCTGCAAACCCGAACTGGACCGGCGCGTCGCGGACTACGCCAAGGCCCGCGCCCTCCTGCTGGAGCGTCTGCCCAAAGCCGGCCTCACCAAGCTCGCCCCCGCCGACGGCGCCTTTTACATCTACGCGGATGTCGGCGACTTCACCAACGACAGCAAGTCCTGGTGCACCCGCCTGCTCAACGAAACCGGCATCGCCGCCACCCCCGGCATCGACTTCGACCCGGCCCGAGGCCACCGCTTCGTAAGGCTCAGCTTCGCGGGGAAGTACGAGGAGATCGAGGAGGCGTGCGAGCGGTTGGGGGAGTGGCTCGCTTAAAGGGCCTTCTTCATAAACAGGCTCAGCGGGTCGGCCTGGTACTCACCGAAGGGCCCGCACTCCTCGAACCCATATCTCCGATAGAGCGCGATGGCTTCGGGTTGTTTGCTGCCGGTTTCCAGCTTGATCGCCGCTAGGCCGAGGGTTCGGGCTTCCTGTTCGATGCGCAGGAGCAGGGCCTTGGCGATGCCTTGGCCGCGCGCCTCTTCGGTCACGAACATGCGTTTCAGCTCGCCGTAGGTCTCGGCCGCGCCGTAGTCCTGAGCCGGGACCAGGGCGGCCATGCCGTGGGGGCGGGTTTCCAGGCGCGCCACGAAGAAGAGCGCGCCGGGCCGGGCCAGGCTTTCGGGGTCGAGCAGGTGGTTGCTCTCGGGCGGATAGAGCGCCTGCTGGTAGGCGTCCAGGGCCTCGATCAGGGGGCGGATCTCCGCGCCCCGCGGGTCCTCCCGCGTGATCGTTAGTCCGGGAGGCACCAGTCCGGGGCGCATCAATCCGGGGCGCATCAGTCCGCTTGGAGGTACCAGCGGTACTCCGTCGAGGTGATCTCGGCCTCGAAGCGCTCGACCTCGGCCATTTTGCAGGCGGCGTAGGTCTTCACGTACTCCTCGCCCATGTAGGCAGGCAGCAGGGTCGCTTCCTCCAGCACCTCCAGCGAGCGGCGCGGGCGGAAGGTCAGGCCCTCGTCGTAGGCGACGCCGGCGTTGCCTTCCCAGGCCGGGCCGGGGTCGCACTTGTTGGTGAGGCCGTGGTGGATGCCCGCCAGGGCCGTCGCCAGCGCCAGATAGGGGTTGGCGTCGGCGCCCGCCATGCGGTGTTCGATGCGCCGCGCGTCGCCTTCGCCGAGCGGGATGCGCAGCGCGACCGAGCGGTTCTCGTAACCCCAGGAGCGCGCGATCGGCACGAAGATGTCGGGCGCGAAACGGCGGTAGGAGTTGAGGTTCGGCGCGAGGAAGGCCATGGCCTCCGGCAGGGTTTCCAGCATGCCGCCGACCGCGTTCAGCAGCAGCGGGCTGGCTGGGTTCTCCGGGCCGCCGTCGAAGACGTTGTTGCCGTCCTTGTCCAGCAGCGAGATGTGCATGTGCAGGCCGCTGCCCGCCTGATCGGGGTAGGGCTTGGACATGAAGGTCGCGCGCATGCCGTGGCGCTTGGCGACGCCCTTGACCACGCGCTTGAACATGACGCAGTGGTCGGCGGCCAGCAGCGGGTCGGGCACGTGGTGCAGGTTGATCTCGAACTGGCCCGGCGCGTACTCCGCCGAGATGGCCCCGGTGGGGATTTCCTGGTCGTCGCAGGCCAGGGAGATTTCGTCCAGAAGGTCGGCGTAGGCGTCGACCTCGGTCATGCCGTAGACCTGGGTCCCGGTGTCGCGCTCCCCGCTCAAGGGGGAGATCGGCGGCTGCGGGATCGAGCCGGGCAGCAGCTCCGGATCGATCAGGTAGAACTCCAGCTCCATGGCCACCACGGGCGTGTAGCCCAGGTCGAGAAGCGGCTGCATGGCGCGGCGCAGCACGTTGCGCGGCTCGAAGTAATAGGGGCTGCCGTCGTCCTCGGTCAGGGTCAGCATGACCTGGAGCAGCGGCGACTTCGACCAGGGCGCCGGCTTCAGGGTGCCGGGGATAGGCAGCGCCTTGTTGTCCGGGTCGCCGTCGGAAAAGCCGCGCCCGCTGGGGTCGTGGCTCTCGCCCTTGGTGTCCAAAAGGAAGACCGAACCCGGAAAGGCGAGGCCGCCCTTCAGGATCTTGTCCAGCTGATCGATGGGGTAGCGCTTGCCGCGCACCACACCGGAGAGATCGGCGAAGAAACAATCGACGGCCTTGGCGTCAGGGCACTTGGCAAGGGCGTCGGCTGCTTCCTCGGCGAGGGTCATTGTCGTATCTGGCATGATGCGCCTCTTATCCACCGGCCAAATGCGGCGGTCAAGGGGGCAGTTTATGCACAAGCCGGGCGCGCCCCGGCGGGCCTTAGCGCCTTGCGGGGTGGGCCACAAGGCGTATAAGAAAGGCGCGAGCCGAGACGAAGGGGGAGCGGATCCAGCCGCCATGGCCAAACAACCGGACAACAAGCCGATCTGCAGCATGACCGCCTTCGCCCGCCAGGCGGGCGGGCTGGAGGCGCTGACCTGGACCTGGGAGATCAAGTCGGTCAACGCCAAGGGGCTGGAGCCCCGCGCGCGCCTGCCCCAGGGCCTGGAGGCCCTGGACGCGCAGATCCGCCAACGGCTGCCCAAGCGCCTGGCGCGCGGCAGCCTACAGATCAACCTCGTGCTGGACCGCTCCGCGCAGGAGCAGGAGGTGCGGCTCAACGAGGCCGTGCTGACCCAGCTTCTGGCCGAAGGCAAGCGCCTGGAGCAGGAGCAGGGCCTGGCCCCCGCCAGCGTCGATGGCCTGCTCGCCATCAAGGGCGTGGTGGAGGTGCTGGACCCGGTCGAGGACGAGGCCGCCAAGGAGGCGCGCGAGGCAGCGCTGCTGGAGGACTTCGACAAGGCCGTCGATCAGCTTATCGCCGCCCGCCGGGCCGAGGGCGAGCACCTGCTGGGCGTGATCAACAGCCAACTGGAAGAGCTGCTGCGCCTGACGCAGGAGGCGGGCGATCTCGCGGCGACCCAGCCGGAGGCCTTGAAACAGCGCCTGACCGCGCAGCTCGCCGAGTTGCTGGGCGAGGACAGCGGCGTCGCGCCAGAGCGGCTGGCCCAGGAGGTCGCTCTCTTGTCGGCCAAGGCCGATGTGCGCGAGGAACTGGACCGCCTGGCCGGGCACATCGCCGCGCTCAGCGACCTGCTGGAGGCGGGTGGACCGGTCGGGCGCCGCCTGGACTTCCTCTGCCAGGAGCTGAACCGCGAGGCCAACACGCTCTGCTCCAAGTCCGCGGACATGGACCTGACGCGCCTGGGGCTCGCCCTCAAGGCGACCATCGACCAGCTCCGCGAGCAGGTCCAGAACATCGAATGAGCCGGCGCAGGGGAGGCAGGCGAGCGTGAACAAGGAAGAGACCATCAAGCGCCGGGGTCTGATGCTGGTGCTCTCTTCGCCCTCCGGCGCGGGCAAGACCACCATCTCGCGGGAGATCCTGAAGCGCGAGCCCGCCATGACACTCTCCATCTCCGCCACCACGCGCCAGCCGCGCCCGGGCGAGGTCGAGGGCAAGGACTACTTCTTCGTCACGGCCGAGCGCTTTTCCCAGATGGTCGGGGAAGACGCCTTCCTGGAGCATGCACGGGTCTTCGAGAACCGCTACGGCACGCCCCGCGGGCCGGTCGAGGCCGCCTTGAGCGAGGGCCGCGACGTGCTGTTCGACATCGATTGGCAGGGCACCCAGCAGCTCCGCGAGTCGGCGCGCGACGATCTGGTCTCGGTCTTCATCCTGCCGCCCTCCATGGCCTCCCTGGAAGAGCGCCTGAGGAGCCGCGCCCAGGACAGCGAGGAGGTGGTGCAGCAGCGCATGGCCAAGGCCGCCGACGAGATGAGCCACTGGCCGGAGTACGACTACATCGTGGTCAACCGCGATATCGAGGAGAGCGTCGCCAGGGTGACCGCGATCCTGAACGCCGAGCGCCTGCGCCGGGACCGCCAGAGCGGCCTGCGCGCCTTCGTCGAAAGCCTGCGCGGCGAGCAGGACTAGCCTCTTTCAGCCTCCCAGGCCTCCGACAGGCGGCAGAAGTCGGCGACGCTCAGCTCCTCGGCGCGCGCCGTCTCCTTGACCCCCGCGGCTTCAAGGATCGCCAGCGTGTCGCCGCCCAGGGCTTTCAGGCTCTGGCGCAGCATCTTGCGGCGCTGCCCGAAGGCGGCGGCGGTAACCTTCTGAAGCGTCTGCGCCTTGGCCGGATGGCTGGGGGCCGCGCGCGGGATCAGCCGCGCGACGCTGGAGGTGACCTTGGGCGGCGGCACGAAGGCCTTGGGCGAGACGTCGAAGACGATCTCCACCTCGCAGAGCCATTGGGTCAGGACGCTGAGGCGGCCGTAGTCCTTGCTGCGCGGTTGCGCGGTCAGGCGCAGCGCCACCTCCTTCTGGAACATCAGGACCAGCGCCGAGAGCGCCGAGGGGTCGCGCGCCAGCAGCATCAGCCAGCCGATGAGGAGCTGGGTGGAGACGTTGTAGGGCAGGTTGGCGACGATGCGGCGCGGGGCGGGGCCCAGGGTCTCGACCTCCGTCTCCAGTGCGTCGCCCGAGATGACGGTCAGGCGGTCCGGGAAGGCGGCGGAGAGCTCGGCCAGCGCGGCCAGACAGCGCTCGTCCCGCTCGATCGCGACCAGATGCCGGGCGCCCTCAAGCAGCAGCGCGCGGGTCAGGCCGCCGGGCCCCGGCCCGACCTCGATCACCGTGCCCGCGGAAAGATCGCCACCGGCGCGCGCGATGCGGCGCGTCAGGTTCATGTCGAACAGGAAATGCTGACCCAGGCTCTTGCGCGCGCCCAGCCCGTGGCGGGCGATGACGTCGCGAAGAGGCGGTAGGTCGGGCTCTGCCATGACCGTGCCTTCCTATCCGGAGGCGCTGGCGCGCCCCTCTGCCATGACGCCGGCCAGACGGATCGCCTCGATGAGGCTGAGCGCCGAGCCGCCGCCGCTCGCGGCGATGTCGATGGCCGTGCCGTGGTCGGGCGAGGTGCGCACGAAGGGCAGGCCCAGCGTGACGTTGACGCCCTTATCGAAGTCCAGGGTCTTCATCGGCACCAGCGCCTGGTCGTGATACATGCACAGGACAGCGTCATAGTGCGCGCGCGCCGCCTCGTGGAACAGCGTGTCGGCGGGCAGGGGGCCGAAGGCGCCGATGCCTTCGGCCTTCAAGGCCTCGACCGCGGGGCCGACGATCTCCAGGTCTTCCCGCCCGATGCGCCCGCTCTCTCCGGCGTGGGGATTGAGCCCGGCCACGGCCAGACGGGGGCTCTCGATGCGGAAGTCGCGGGCCAAGGCTTCGGCGGTGACGCGGCCGGCGGTGACGATGGCCTCATGGGTCAGCCGCTTGGGCACTTCGGCGAGCGGGATGTGGACCGTGACCGGCACGACCTTAAGGTGCGGGCCCGCCAGCATCATGATGGCGCTGTAGCCCGGCCCGGAGAGCTCGCCCAGGTACTCGGTATGGCCCGGATAGGCGAAGCCGGCCTCCATCAGGACGGACTTATGGATCGGGTTTGTGACCAGGGCCGCGGCCTCCCCGCCACGCACCAGCGCCACGGCGCGGTCGATGGACTCGAGCACGGCGGGCGCGCTGGCGGCCCCCGGTTCGCCGAGGCGGCAGTCTTGCGTGCCGGCCTCCAGCGGCAGAACGGGAAGCGCCTCGCCGAAGACCGCCGGGGCTTCCCCGGCGCTCTCGATCGCGCGGACAGGGACATCCAGAGCGAAGCGTTCCGACAGAGCGGCGAGCCGTTTCGGATCATCCAGCAAGAAGAAGGCGGGCAGACCCTCCGCGCGGGCGGCGAGCCAGGCCTTGAGGCTGATCTCCCCGCAGATGCCCGCCGGCTCTCCCATGGTCACGGCGAGCGGCGGGAGCATCACCGTCTCCGTCCTGTGGTGTCCGTCATCACTGGCGGATGTCCACGTTGGCCGCGCGGCGCAGATCGCGCATGTAGCGGCGGGACAGCAGCTCCAGTTGCTCCTGGCGCAGACGGTTGGCGATCCGCTCCCGGTCGAGGCCGGAGGCGTCGCGGCCGCAGATCATGGCCAGCACCACGGAATCGGCGCGGCGGAAGGGCTCGGTGAAGGCTTCGTCTTGCGCGTTCTGACTGACCCGCGCCATGTCGGGCGGCAGGTCGCTGGGGCGCTGATTGCCCAGATCGTTGACCTGGGCGTCGGCGACTTCATCGGTCACGCGCGACTGCAGGTTGGAGCAGCCTTCGATTTGATCGCGCAGGTCCCGGGCTTCCGCCAACCGCTGCTCCACCAGATCCTCGGACGCGCCGGGCGGCAAGGGGAGCGTCACCGCGCGCATGTTCCAGAGCGTCTCTCCGAGCTGGAGCTGGCGCCGGTCGATGATGCCGATGATGTAGTAACCCGCGATGCCCCGTATCGGGCCGGCGATCCCGCCCTTCTGCAGGTCCGCCGCCGCCTGGGCCACCGCCGGGTCGAGCTGGTCGAGCGTGATGAAGCCCATGTCGCCGCCGACCGGCGCGGTCATGGATTCAGAGAACTGGGTCGCCAGGGACTGGAACTGCACGCCGCGCTGAATTTCCTGGAGCAAGCGTTCCGCGGTCTCGCGCACCTGCTCCTCCTCGGACGGCTGGTCCACGGAGAGGAAGAGCTCGGCGACACGGTACTGCTCCTGCCCCTCCGAGGCCCGCAGACGCTCTTCCTCCGCGTCCACCTGCTCATCGCTGATCGCGACCTGATTGCGCATGCGGCGGTCCACCACCTTGCGCCAAGACAACTCCGCGCGGATCTGGTTGCGCATGGTGCTGGGCAGGACGCCGTTGTCGCGCAGCACCTGTTCGAACTGTCCGGGCGTCATGCGGTTTCTCTCGGCGATGCTGGCGAAGGCTTGATCGATCTCAGGTTCGCTCACCTCGATCGACAAGCGCTCGGCCTCTTGAAGCTGGAGCCGCTCGTCGATCATGACCCGCAGAACCTGGGGCGTCAGCCGCTGGCGAATCTGCGGCGTATCCTGCGCACCGATCGAGAGAATGGAAAGCCGGGTGCGCAAGCTCAGGTCCAAGCCGCTGATGATGTCGTCGTTCACCACGGCCGCGGCACTCAGCGTATTCTGCGCACGGGCCTCGCGCCCGCCGCCGGGCAGCGTCAGAAGCAGGCTCAAGGCCAGCAGGCCGAGCAGCAGGAGAAACGGGCGGTAACGCGGCAACGCTCTAAACATGGGTGTCTTGAAGCCTTTCGGTCTTTTTTATCGCCGGGCGTCCCTTCATCCCCCGCTTGGCGGACGACCGTTGCTTTTTGGCAGTAGCACAGCGCGGCGGGCGCAAACAAGTCGCTTAGCTGCCACCCTCGACACCGCCCAGGTGCTTGAAGAAGACCTCGACGTAGATGGCTTCGCTGGGCTCCACCTCCCGATCGGCGAAGAATTCCTTCACCGCGCGGATGCGCAAATCACAGCATTCGTCGGAATAGAGCAGGCCCACGCTGATGGAGCGCGTGTCGTTGGTGTTCAAATCGTGGACCCAGTCCGCCGAGAAGTACCAGAACTTGTTGAGGCGCGAATCAAAGCCGAGCTGGATCTCCTCTTCCTGCACGATGGAATTGCCCGGCGCGATTTCCTCCGCGGAGAGGAAGTAGCCCATGCTGACCCGGTAAGCCGGCGGCCCGACCGTGACTTCCAAATCGTGGCGGCGCCCCTCGAAATCGTCCTTGTCCAGCCGGAAGCGGTAGGTGGCGCTGAAGGAGGGGTCGGGAATGACCGTGAAGCGGCCGACGATGTCCGACAGATCTTCGGCAAGCCCCGTCGGCTGGGTAAAGGCGCTGTCGTCGGTGAAGCGGTAGGACTGTCCGATCAGGAACTCGCCGTAGCCGTATTCTTCGGACTGTCCGGTCCAGCGCACCCCGTAGTCCACCCGCGTGCCGCCGCTGACCCGGTCGACGCCTGGGAAACGGTTGAGCGAAAAGAGGTTGCTGTCATCGAACTCGACGTCCCGGCTGTCTTCGTTCGGAATGTCCTCACCGGCCAGGAAGTTTGAACTGGGGGCCGCGACGAACTGGACGATGGGCTCGATGGTCTGGTCGAGCCAGCCCTGGTCGCTGACCAGTGGATAGCGCCACTCCATGGCCGCCGCCGGGAAGAAGCGGCCCGTGACCCCGTCTTCGGTCTGGACGCCGGGCCCTGGGACGACGGCCTGGCTGTTCGGGTCGGAGTCCGCGTAGTTGTAGAGCGTGCCCAGGACCTCGGCCCGCAGGGTGAACACGCTGCCGTTCGGGTGGAAATAGGGCCGTTCCCAATCTCCCACGAAGCTGGCGCGGCGCACGTCCTGGCCGTCGAAGCGCGAAATCCCGAGAAAGGCCATGTCGAAACTGAAAACCGAATCCTGAAGGATGCCGTCAGTGTCCAGGGGCTCGCCGACGAAGGAGTAGCCGATCTCCGGCAGGACCAAGGGCGCCTGATCGTCCACGTCCCTGCTTCGCGTGCCCTCGAAATAGAAGGAGTTGAAGAAGCCGTAGTCGCGGCCCTCGAAGTACTCGACCGTGCCCCGCGTGGTCAGGGGGTTGGGATTGTCGAAGTCGTAGATGCGCAGGTAGGTGTCGTCGGTGACGAGCTGGACTTGATAGTCCGTGCGCCAGTTCTCATCCAGGGCGAACTCGCCGTTGGAGAAAAAGTGGCCCCGGAACTGATCGTCCAGCGTGGTGGTGCCGGTGTCGCGCTCGCCATAGGTCGCGCTGGTCTCGACCTCTATGTAGCCGCTCGTGAAAATCTGCTCGTAATTGCCCGCCAGCATGAAGACCTTGTCCGCGGTCATGAGCGGGGTCAGGGTCAGGTTCTTGTCGGTTCCGATCGGCCAGTAGTAGGGGGTGCGCACACCGTAGCCGAGCTCACTGGAACTGATGAAGCTGGGTGCCAGAAAGCCTTCCTTGCGCTCGACCGTCGGATCGGGGTGCTCGAAGTAGGGCGTGTAGGCGACCGGTATGCCGAAGATCTCCATCCTGGCATCGCGGTACTCGATGGTCTTCTCGACCTGATCGTGGGTGACCTCGGCCGCCTTGATCTGCCAGAGCGGCGCCCGGGTGGGGTCGTCACGGCAGAGATCGCAGGGTGAGAAGACGCCGCGCTCCAGCGTGATCTCGCGGTCGCCCCGGCGGTAGCCGCGCGCCGCCACCAGCCGGGAGTCGTCCGAAAGCAGCGCGCCGACACCGGAGATAAAGCCCTCGGCCAGATCGTCGGTCAGCTCGACGTACTCAGCGAACAGCACGTCGCCCGTGGGTTCTGTCAGGCTCACGTTTCCCGAGGCGGTGACGACCCGGGTGCGGGTGTTGTAGCTGACCGTGTCGGCCTTCAGGACGCGCTGTCCTTGACTGACCTCCACGTTGCCCCGCGCCACAACGACACCGAGAGATTCGTCGTAGGTGACTTCGTCGGCCGTAAGCAAGGAGGGTTCGTCCGGATCAAACTGTTCCTGGGCGGCGGCCGTGCCAATGACGGAAACCCTTTCCAGCGTGACGGCGGAGAGAAGAAGTACGAGAGGCGTAAAGACGAGGCCGCTAAGGAGCAGCCGTCTGCTTGCGCTATTTAGAATGCCCCCCGTCAAGGTACTGCCTTACCCGTCTTCTAGATGCAGCAACAGTGCCGCCCCGAACATCAGCGTCACCCCCGCTGGCGTCCAAGCTGCTAGCACGATAGGGATTTTGCCGGAAAGACCAAGAGCAAAGATCACGTTGCTGAAGATAAAGACAAGAAAGCCCGTGACGATGCCCGTGAGCAGCAAAAGTCCCACGCGGCCTCGCCGGTGAGGGCGGAGCGAGGTGGTGGCGGCGAGCAGCGCCATGGCGGCGAGCAACAAGGGCAACGACAACAGGCGGTGGTATTGCAGCCTGTGTTCCGTTGCCGAGAAACCGGCGCGCTCCAGTACGCTGATGAACCCCGGCAGTTCCCAGAAGGAGACCGTCTCGGACTTCGCGAAGCTCTCCTCGATCTTGCTGAAATCCAGATCGCTGGGAATCGAGACGCTTTCCTCAAATCGGGAAGGCCGTCCTGGGCCGCTGACCCAAACATTGGACAGCTTCCAGGCGCCGCCTACGAGGTCCGCCGTCTCTGCGTCGAACCGCTCCACGAAGGTGCCCTGGTCGTCATACCTAAAGGCGATGAAGTCCCGCGTGAAGGAGCGCCTTGGGTCCACCTCGCGGGCCTGCAGGATGTAGACCGCCGAGGGCGACTGCGATGTCAGGTCGGGCTGACGGATCCACAGTCCCGAGCCCGAGACCTGCATGGCGCTGTCTTCGCTGTCCATCACCTTGCGCCTCTGGTCCTCGAAGATGCCGTAGGTTTCCGACGCGATGGGGTTGAGCGCGGCCGTTCCCACCGCCCCCACGAGAAGGGCGCAGATCAGCACCGGCGTCAGGAACTGCCAGACGGAAACGCCGACCGCCCGCATTGAAACCAGTTCATGGGAGCGCACGAGCCGCCAGAAGGTCGCCAGGCTCGAAAAGAGCACCAGGAAAGGCAGGGTCTCCTGAAAGATGAACGGCAGCTTCAGGAAAGCGAATCTGATGGAGGTGACAAGCGAGACCTCAACGCGGCCCGCCAGGTTGTTCAGGGTGTCCAATCCGGAGGCCAGGAGAATGATCCCGGAAACGCAGAACGCCAAGATCCCGAACCAGGTCATGAAGGTCCGAGCGATGTAACGGGTGAGCGTAAGCGAGAGCTTGCGCCGCGCGCTGCCCGGCGCGAAGGCGTCGCGGTCCTTGAAGGCAGCCGTCATGTCCGCGCCTCCCCGCTGCCGGCATAGCCGTCCGGCTCGGAGCCCTCCCGCTGAAGCGCGGTCCGTTTCGGTCTGGCTCCCGTGGTCAGGACCCAGGCCGCCGCGAGCCCGGGCAGCAGGGATACCAGATAAAGGCCCGGGACAAAGGCTAGGTCGTCATCGACCGCGGAGCCCACGCCGAAAGAGGCGGCTTCGATTGCGGCAACCGTCAGGGTCGCCAGCATGAGCCGCTTGGTCTGACCCCGCCGGTTGAACTCACCGGACAACAAGAACGCCAGCCCCACCAGCACCAGGGAGAATGCGAGCAGCGGCAGAGAGATGCGGCGGTTCGCCTCTGCGATCAGCCTGACCGCGTTCTCCCGGTCTTTTGGGTGGCTGCTCTGGCCTAGCAGTTCATGGATGTACCGCTCCCGCGGTTCGCGCCAGCGCGCCGGTCCCTGCCCGCGAAGTTGATCGACCACCAGCGTGTAACGGTCGAAATAAAGCATCGACAGCTTTCCCGTCGCGCGGTCCAGTTCCTGACGGTTGCCCTGCGCCATGACCACCTTCGGGCCATCCTCGCCCTCGGCGATGGCGCCGCGTTCGGCCATCATGGTGACGGGCGCCTGGGCGTTGCGGCTGTCATGTACGAGTATGCCCTTAAGCGTGCCGTCTTCCGCGCGCTCCCGCACGTAGACGGTGAGCCCCGACGTCACCTCGTTGAACACGCCTTCCTCGATCAGGAGAGAGCCCAATTCGCTGCGGAGCTCATACTGTATGTCTTTGAAATTGCGATAGGAACTCGGAAGCAGATACAAGGAAACGAAGAACCCGAACAGCGTCACGATAGCCCCGAGCCAGAGCGCGGGGCGCGCCAGTTGCCAGGCGCTGATGCCGACCGAGCGCATCACCACCATCTCGCTGTCGACGATCAGTTTATTGTAGATGACCAGCACCGCGCAGAAGGCGGCGATCGGCATGACCAGCAGGATGAACGAAGGGGCCAGAAGACTGATCAGGTAGAGAAAGGAACTGATCTCCAAACCTTGATTCACGATCAGCTTCATCAAGCGCAGCGACTGGCTCAGCCACACCGTGAAGGTAAGGCCGAGGGTCACCACGACGGCCACCGCCAGCAACTGCTTCAAGATGTAGCGTTCCAGTATCTGCATGCGCCCGACTATAGGGATTCCCATTGCCTCACGACAGTGCTTTAAAGCCTTCACAGCGCGGGCCGTCGCACCCATGTCGTGAGGTGTGCTATTGATTGCCCGCCCGGTTTGCGGGAAAGCTATCCCAATAGCCGGGAAAAATTACAAGTGCCGGGCGCCGCGTGGCAGCGCAGGGTCCAAAACTCGCTCCAAAGCCGCAGCGCCCCGACCGGGCGGCGGGCAACCGAAATGGATAAGCAGGAAAAGAGGACGTAAATGAAGATCAGCTTCGTCAAGCCGGGACTTCCCAGCAAGGGCGCGGTGGTGGTTACCGCCTTTGACAATCGCAAGCTTTCCGCAGGCGCGGCCGAGGCCGACGAGGCCTGCGGCGGCGCGATCACGCGCGCCATGGCGAACAGCCGCTTCAAAGGCGGCAAGGGTCAGATCCTGGAGATCGCAGCCCCGGCCAACGTGGATGTCAGCCGTATCCTCGTGATGGGACTGGGCGCCCTGAAGGACATCGGCGATCTGGATGTCGAGGCGCTGGGCGGCAGGGCCGTCGCCCGTCTCAATGCAAGCGGAGAGGGACAGGCCACCCTGTTGCTGGACCCCATCGGCGAGGCGCGCGACGCCGGCCGGGACGCGGCCCTGGCGGCCTTGGGGGCGCATCTGCGCAGCTACCGCTTCGACAAGTATCGCACCAAGGAAAAGCCGGAGCAGAAGCCGACCCTGAAAGGCTTCACCGTGGCGAGCGCGGCGCACACCGCCGCCAAGAAGGCCTTTGCCGAGCTGGAGGCCATCGCCAGCGGCGTCTTCGCAACGCGCGATATCGTGTCGGAGCCGCCCAACGTCATCTATCCCGAAAGTTTCGTCGAACGGGCCAAGGAGCTGACCAAGCTCGGCATCGAGATCGACGTGCTGGGCGAGAAGGAGATGAAGAAGCTCGGCATGGGGGCTCTTTTGGGCGTTGGGCAGGGCTCGACCCGCGAATCCCAGCTCCTCGTCATGCGCTGGAACGGTGCCGGCAAGCCCAAGGCCAAGGGCAAGGCCAAGCCCGCCAAGGCCGATCAGCCGGTCATGGTGGTCGGCAAGGGCGTGACCTTCGATACCGGCGGCATCTCAATCAAACCGGCCGGCGGCATGGAGGACATGAAGTGGGACATGGGCGGCGCCGGTGTGGTCATCGGCCTGATGCGCGCGCTGGCCGCCCGCAAGGCCAAGGCCAACGTCGTGGGCATCTGCGGCCTGGTCGAGAACATGCCCGACGGCAATGCCCAGCGTCCGGGCGACGTGGTGACCTCCATGTCCGGACAGACCATCGAGATCATCAACACGGACGCCGAGGGGCGCCTGGTTCTGGCCGATGCCCTCTGGTATGGCCAGGAGACCTACAAGCCAAAGGCCATTGTCGATCTCGCGACCCTCACCGGGGCGATCATCATCTCGCTGGGTCACGAGCACGCAGGGCTCTTCTCAAACGACGACGGGCTTTCCGAACAGCTGACAACGGCCGGCAGCTCGGTTGGCGAGAAGCTCTGGCGTCTCCCGCTGGGCGAGGCCTACGACAAGCAGATCAACTGCCAGGTCGCCGACATGAAGAACACCGGCAATCGTTCGGCGGGCTCCATCACCGCCGCGCAGTTCCTGCAGCGCTTCATCCAGAAGGGCACGCCCTGGGCGCACTTGGACATCGCCGGCGTCACCTGGTCGAACGAGGACAAGCCCTCGGTCCCCAAGGGGGCGACCGCCTTCGGTGTGCGGCTGCTCGACCGCTGGATCGCTGCAGAGCACGAGAAGTAGGGGCTGATGTGACGGGCGGAGGCTGTGCGCCTCCGCCCCGGTCCTATCCCCGGCATTACGTCCCCGGCATCATGACTGAAGTCCGCTTTTATCATCTGCAACGCGCCAACCTGGATCGGGTCCTGCCGGTCATGCTTTCGCGCGTGTTGGAGCGGGGACAGCGGGCCGTGGTGCAGCTCGGATCGCAAGAACGCCTGGACGCTCTCAACGATTGGCTCTGGAGTTACGACGCGGGCAGTTTCCTGCCGCACGGCGGCCCCGCCGAAGGCCACCCAGCGGAGCAGCCGGTCTGGCTGACGCTGGAGGAGGAGCGGCCCAACGGCGGAGAGGTCCTATTCCTCGCCGATGGGGCGGAGAGCGCCAAGACCGCCGAGTTCGAGCTGGTCGCCGAACTTTTCGACGGCAACGACGAGGCCGCCGTTTCGGCCGCTCGCAGCCGCTGGAAGACCTACAAGGACGCAGGACACGAGGTCACCTACTGGCAGCAGGACGACAGCGGCCGCTGGCAGCAAAAGGCGTGAGCGCCGCAGCGCCCGAGGGCCCGGAGATCCGAGACGGCGGCCGGGGCGATTGGCCCGCTCTCGAAACGCTTTATGCCGAAGCCTTTCCCGATGAAGACCTGCTGCCCCTGATCCGGGAATTGCTGCGCGAAGGACCCACGGTCACCTCGTTGGTGGCCGCGGAGGGCGGCGATATTTCCGGGCATCTGCTCCTGACCGCCTGCGCCCTGGAAGAGGACCGCGGTGCGAGACTGTCGCTTCTGGGGCCGTTGGCCGTCCTTCCCGCGCGGCAGCGCCAGGGCATCGGCGGTTCCCTGCTGCGCTTCGCTCTGGCCCGGCTGGCAGCGCAGGGCTTTTCCCGGGCCTTGCTGCTGGGCGATCCCGCCTACTATCGGCGCTTTGGGTTCGCTCCGGAGCAGGGCGTCTCCACACCCTATCCTCTGCCGCCGGACTGGGCACAGGCTTGGCAGTCCCTGGCGCTCGAGGACGGCGCCCGTGCGCCAGCGGGCCGCCTTCAGGTGCCGCCGGCCTGGGCGAAGCCCGCGCTCTGGCAGCCGTGACGGCCGCTTTCTAGCGCCGGATCAGGAAGCGCTTCATCCAGGAGCGCCGCAGGTCGAGCTTGGCTTCACGCATCGCGATGTAGATGCCCGACGCGATCACCACCGGCGCGCCCATCCAGACCTCGACCCCTGGCAGTTCGGCGAAGAAGAAGTAGCCGAAGATCACGGCCCACAGCATGGCCGAGTATTCGAAGGGCGCGACGACCGCGACGTTGGCGCGCGAGTAGGCCGCCGTCAGGCAGAGCTGGGCCGTGCCGCCGACCAGACCCGTCGCGATCAGGATCAGCAGGTGCTCCCAGGGCGGCGTGGTCCAGAAGAAGGGCAGGAAAAGCCCCATCACCAGGCAGGAATAGAGGCTCTGGTAGAACACGATGGAGGAGGGGCTTTCGGTCCGGCCCAGCACCCTGACCAGGATGATCATCAGCGAATAGAGCAGGACGGCCCCGAGGACGTAGACCGCGTTCCACTGAAAGAGATCCCCGCCGGGACGCACCATGATCAGCACGCCTAGAAAGCCGACCAGGACGGCCGTCCAGCGCCGCACGCCGACATGCTCCTTCAAGAGCGGGACGGAAAAGGCGGTGACGAAGATGGGGGCCGCGAAGGCTATGGCGATGACGCTCGCCAGAGGCAGGAGCGTCAGGCCCTTGACGAAGAGCATCAGCGCGCCGAGCCCGGTCATGGCGCGCAGAAAGTGGGCGACGGGCTTGTTGGTCCGCAGTTGCCCCAGGCCGCCGCGCAGATAAAGCGCGATGCCCACGGGGATGAAGGCGAAGACCGCGCGGAAGAAGATGATCTGCACCACGTCGTACCGGCTGCCCAGCCACTTGAGCAGGGCGTCCATGATGGAGATCAGCAGAATGCCCAGCAGCATGATGCCGATGGCCTTCATCACGCCCGCCGCCTCGTCTGAAGGCAGCAACGCTTCGACCGTCCCCTTGCTGTCGTTCTCCTTGCTCATGGCGCGGCAGTCTAGGGATGAAGAGCAGCGCGGGACACCCTGGCGCGCGCAGCCCAGATCAGCGTCCCGCGCAGGGCCGGGTGTGTTTTTCTCTTATCAGTTCTCGGCGGCTTCCAGGTCGCTCTGCGCGGCCAGCCAGGATTCTTCGGTCTTGGCGATGGCGCGCGCGATCTCGGCGTGCTGGCGCTGAAGGTCGCCCAGCTTGTCCGCCTCGGCGTCGTAGGTCTGCGGGTCGGCGAGCCGGCCCTCCAGGATCTCCTTGGCCTTGGTGAGCTTCTCAAGCCGGGCTTCGGCTTCCGCCACTTTCTTGCGCAGGCCGGAGGCCGCCTCTCGTGCCTGGGCGGCGGCTTTGCGGTCCTTCTTGCGCGGCTCCGGCTTGCGCGGCGCCGGCGTCGTGCCTGAGCTCTGCGATTTTCCGCGCCGCTGCTCGCGCTCCTCCCGGCGCTGTTCGGCCAGCAGTTTCTGATAGTCCTCCAGGTCGCCCTCGAAGGAATGCACCCCGCCGTCCCGCACGATCCAGAGCCGGTCGGCGACCAGCTCGATCAGGTGCGGGTCGTGGGTCACCAGGATCAGCGCGCCCTCGTAGGCGTTGAGCGCCTGGATCAGCGCTTCCCGGCTGTCGACGTCCAGGTGGTTGGTCGGCTCGTCGAGCAGCAGGATCTGGGGCGCCTCGCGGCTCATCAGGGCGAACAGCAGCCGCGCTCGCTCTCCGCCGGAGAGCTTCTCGACCTTGGTGTCGGCCTTGTCGCCGGAGAAACCGAAGCGTCCGAGCTGGGCGCGCATCTTGGTCTCCGTCGCCATGGGCATGAGACGCTGGATGTGGTCCAGCGGGCTTGCCTTCAGGTCGAGTTCTTCTGCCTGTTCCTGCGCGAAGTAGCCGACCTTGAGCTTGGAGGAGCGGGCGATCTTGCCGTCCAGCGGCTTGAGACGGCTGGAGATCAGCCGCATGAAGGTCGACTTGCCGTTGCCGTTGGCGCCCAAGAGCGCGATGCGGTCGTCCATGTCGACGCGCAGGTTCAGGTCCTTCAGCACCGGCGCGCCGGGGGCGTAACCGACCGCGCAGTCCTCCAGCGTCAGGATCGGCGGCGACAGGGGCTCGGGCTTCGGGAAGTCGAAACCGATGGTGGATTCCTCCACCACTGAGGCGATGGGCTCCATGCGCTCCAGCATCTTGATGCGCGACTGCGCCTGACGGGCCTTGTTCGCCTGCGCGCGGAAGCGGTCGATGAAGGCCTGGATATGGCGGCGCTGGGCGAGCTGCTTGGTCTGGAGCGCCGCCTGACGTTCGATCCGCTCGCGGCGGGTCCGCTGAAAGCGGTCGTAGTTGCCGCTGTAGAGCACCAGGCGCGAGCCCTCGAAGTGCAGGATCTTCTGGGCGACGTTGTTCAGGAGCCGCCGGTCGTGGGAGACCAACAGCAGCGTGCCCGGATAGCTCTTCAGGAAACCCTCGAGCCAGAGGGTCGCCTCCAGGTCCAGATGGTTGCTGGGCTCATCGAGCAGCAGAAGGGAGGGGCGCGAGAACAGCAGGCCGGCCAGCGCCACGCGCATGCGCCAGCCGCCGGAGAAGGTGGACAGCGGGCGCGCCTGCGCTGCCTCGTCGAAGCCGAGGCCCGAGAGGATGCGCGCCGCGCGGGCCGGGGCGCTGTGGGCTTCAATGTCGGCCAGCCTTGTGTGGATCTCGGCGATGCGGTGCGGTTCCTTGCAGGTCTCCGCCTCGGCCAGCAGGCCCGCCCGCTCCCGGTCCGCGGCGAGGACCACGTCGAGCAGGGTCTCCTCGCCCTCGGGCATGTGCTGGCGGAGCAGGCCGATGCTCTCCCCGCGGGGCAGGGAGATGCTCCCGCCGTCAATGGGGAACTCGCCTGAGATCGCTTTCAGCAGGGTCGACTTGCCGCTGCCGTTGCGGCCCACGACTCCGACCCGCTCACCCTTGTTGATGGCGGCGGTGGCGTCCTGAAGCAGGACGCGCGCTCCTACGCGCAGCGTGAGGCCGTTGATGTGCATCATGACGGGGCCAGGAGATAGCACGGGCCGGGGGCCGCAGGAAGAGGGCCTTTTTCGGGCTTTTCGGACTTGCCGCAACGCAGCAGAACAGGTATAGCAGCCGCGCAATTCGGGTTTTGGGCTCGCCGTCATGGGCGGGCCTTTTCAACAGATAGGAAAACGGAGAGCCGCCGCCATGGCTATCGAGCGCACCCTTTCGATCATCAAGCCGGACGCCACGCGCCGCAACCTCACGGGCAAGATCAACGCCCGTTTCGAGGACGCCGGCCTGCGTATCGTCGCGCAGAAGCGCATTCAGCTGACCCTGGCCCAGGCCGAGGGTTTCTATGCCGTCCACAAGGAGCGCCCCTTCTTCGGCGACCTCTGCCAGTTCATGATCTCCGGCCCGGTGGTCGTGCAGGTGCTGGAAGGCGAGAACGCCGTTGCCAAGAATCGCGAAGTGATGGGCGCCACCAACCCCGAGAACGCCGATGCCGGCACGATCCGCAAGGACTTCGCCGAATCGATCGAGGCGAACTCGGTGCACGGCTCCGATTCGCAGGAGAACGCGGCGATCGAGATCGCCTACTTCTTCGCTCAGACCGAGATCGTCGGCTAAGCCAGCCGACCTTAAAAGGGCCCCAGCCGGGGCCCTTTTTCTTGAATACCCCTGGCGACAAAGCCGAAGGGCGGATGAGAGGCGATGAGCC